>JALOMO010000122.1 GCA_025455395.1 Bacteroidales bacterium | reverse complement strand
TTATTTCCACAAGATTGAAATAATCTGATTTATAGTCAACAGTCAGCTTATTGAATGGTCGGGGTTGATGAGTCGATCGACTGATATAAATATACATGACTACAAAGTGGTCAGCGTGGCCATCTGGAGTACAGACGGAATGAACCTGGCAAACTGCTCTGATGCCAGGTTTGACAACTGCTTTTTCAGAGCAGGTGATGACAATATAGCTATTAAGGGACTGGGTAACGGAAAAACAAGATGGAGACCTGACGATGATCCTTCGGGAAGCCTGCCAAACGCCAATATCTCAGTTACAAGATGCATTTTCTGGAGTGACAATAATAATGCGGTTGTCCTTGGCCAGGAGACAATAACTGACCGGTATGAGAACATTTCTTTTTCTGACTGTGATGTCTTATATGTCCGGGATGAACAGCCGGTAAAAGCCGCCATAGCACTCATTTGCCTTCATACAACTGATTACAGGAACATAAGATTTGAGAATTTCAGGGTCGGACCCTCAGGTCAGCTGATAACAGTTTTCTTTACTGAAAGTATATTCAGGCTCAGGGGTAATCAGTCTTTATGGCCGGGAAGGATGGAGGAAATAGTTTTTCGGAACATTTCTGCTTCCGGCAGCGGATCGAAACTGATACGAATCGAAGGGTGGGATAAAAACAGGTCAATAAACAAAGTCTTGTTGGAGAATATCACCATCAATGGCAAAAAGTTGGATATTAATTCTCCATATCTCATTACCAACGAGTATGTTAATGATTTACAAATTAAGGATTAATACTATGAAGAAGCTTTTGGTTGTCATTTTAGCTGTTTTTGGAGTTTCTTTTACTTTAAAAGCACAGGTCGGATACAGCAGGAGTCAGCTCGATACTACCCAGCGTGCCTGTCTGTTTGCGCACATGACCGAAGCAGACTATGGCAGGCTTTACTACTCAGTAAGCCTTGACGGGTTTCACTGGAGGCAGATCAACGGGGGTAAACGCATTAAAGATGATTATCGTGGCCATCCTGATATTGCACGTGGCAGGGACGGGAGGTTTTACCTAATCGGTAATGACGAAGAAAGGACCGTTGTAAGGGTATGGGTTTCCACTGACCTTACTGAGTGGAAAGAACATTCCTCTTTTGTTCCGGATATGTCGGTCTGGCCAGAATTCAGTAAAAGCGTCGGTGGTGCCCCTAAGATATTTTTTGATGCAGCCGGAGATCAGTTCGTAATAACATGGCATACCACCAGCCAGGAAAAGGGTCGTGTTCCCGGTAATTTCAGCTGGGCCAATATGAGGACTTTCTATGTTACCACAAAAGATTTCAGGACTTTTTCCAATCCGAAAAGACTATTCCAGTTCGATCTTCCCACAATAGATGTGATAATAAGAAAAGATGGGGACCTCTACTATGCGATACTTAAGGACGAGGGATTTGTCAGCATAGACCACCCTACCGGTAAAACAATCCGGATTTCATGGTCAATGTCACTTGACGGTCCATGGAGTGAGCCAACTGACAAGATAATGCCCAACTGGTGCGAGGCGCCGGCTGCTATTGTCAATCCTGACGGTTCAGGCTGGCTGATATATGCTGAGCGTTATTCTGCAGTGAGGTATGAGCTCGTTGCAGCTCCATCCTTAAAGGGGCCATATACAAGTCCGATTGGAACAGGATATTTTATGCCTCCGGGCCTTAAACATGGGGGAATGATCAACATTACACGGGAAGAATATGATGCTATTGTAAACAAGTTTGGGTTTTAATATTCACTAAAGAAAGTAAAGATTGAAAATGAAGAGGTTATATGTTGCTTTAATAATTCTTGGCACTGTAATCAACGTGAACTGCCAAAGGAGTGCTATCCAGGAGAGACTTGAGAAGAAGGAATTTCCCTCAATCTTCCAGGCCTGGAACCCCATTGACATGAAAGAGGTTCCACTTGCCACTCCGGAGCAGAGGCTGGCCGCAGGTGCAAAACATGATATCCTTTGGGAGGAACCAGTCAGTCAGCTTGGTTACGGGGTTGACCTTGTACTGGGTACCATATGGGATAACAGGTACCAGGGCCTTGCTGACGACTTCACCCCGGAAACAAAAAGGAATGCTCTCGCAAACCGGAGGAAATTGCTTGAGATGAACCCTGATATGATCCTGCTTATGGAGATACGTTGGAAGGACGCTCCGGGAAGCTACCTTCCTGAAGATAGCGAGTGGTGGCTCAGAGATGAAAGTGGAAACAGGAAGATAGGATGGACCGGAGGACCGGAACCATACTATTACCTTGATTACAGAAACCAATCATTTGGTGAAAACGTCAGAAAACAGGCCGCTGTTGCCGTAGCATCAGGGATTTATGATGGAGTAATGCTGGACTGGTGGGGATCGCACGGTGAGTCAGATCCTTTGTGTATTGAATTTCTGAAGAAGATCAGAGAGGCTGTAGGCAGAGACGGAATTATCATTGTAAATAATGACAGGATCTCACCCCTTCCGGTTTCAGCTCCTTTTATAAATGGGGCTTTTATGGAGATGAAATATGACACTCATCACACTCCTGAAGGGTGGAAGAAACTGGCAGATGACCTTGTCTGGTTTGAACAGAATCTTAGAAAACCTGTTCTGAACTGCCTGAATATACAGGCAGGTGACATGCAGGAGATGATGTCAGGACTGGCGGTCAGCCTGATCTTTTCCAACGGAAGCTACCTTTTCGGGAGAGATGATAACTCAAATCCTGCCCCTGATCATCTTCATCACTGGTTCAGCGCATATGACATTAAGCTCGGTAGACCTTCAGGCAATGTAGTGGAAGAACCTGACGGCCTTTATACCAGAAAATATGATAATGGTGTTGTTGTTTACAATCCCTGGGGGAATGGAGAAAGAACAATCAGGTTCAGCAGGAATGTGAAGCAATCTGGAACCGGCAAGCCGGCCACTGAATTTGTGCTTGAAGATCGAAACGGTTATATTTTTATTTATGAATAAGATAACGCTTTTTTGCTTTCTGGCTTTTTGCCTGACAGCAAAGTCCTTTTCCCAATCATCTGATAAGTGGACTTTCATCAGTCATCCTGACTGGCATACAGGTGATGGGGAACTCAGAGATCAGGGTCCCAGGGATCTTACAAACCAGCACAAAATACTTGGAGACATGGCTTCCTTCAACCCTGAATTTTTGCTCCTGACAGGCGATATGGTAGGAGGAAACTGGCTGAGTGATGAATACTGGCAGAAATATGCTCCGGGAGGATCACTCGAAGATCTGGTCACTACATGTGGTGAAATATGCTATAACGGAATAAACCTGCGGTTCAGGGAATTCGGATTTAACCGTTTGATTGGCTGCCTTGGTGACCATGAGCTCGGAGATCAGAACTGGGACCCTGACAGCCGGAAATCCAATGCCGTAAAATACTTTAAAGAAGCATTTTCGAGGGCTTATACACTTGATTCTGCAGGTAACAGCCTATATGACGGGTTCATCGGTCAGATTCCGCAAAGACCTGTCGCGACTCCCTATGAACATACCTCTAACGCATTCATTCATAAGAATGTAATGGTTGTGACCATTGATATCTACACCTTTGAGTCTCCTTCCGAACGACTTGACTCTGTTAGGGGAACGGTCTCCCTTGACATAACCGGTGACCACTACAAATGGCTTGATAATGTGCTGTCCGCAGGCAATCAGATTGATTCTGTTGACTTCATTGTAGTGCAATGCCACCATCCTGTACTTTTACCCATCAGGAAACACCAGACCAGCCATATTACTGTTCTCAATGAGGAAAACTCGAACCTGTGGAAACTGCTAAGAAAGCATGAGGTCGATCTTTATTATGCCGGCGAGGTGCATGCCCTAACACCTTCGGTTGATGAGGGAAACGGTATTATTCAGATTGTCCATGGCTCTTTTCTCGGGTCACCCACACATAATTATCTTGTGGCAGAAGTTGAGAAAGGTAGACTCACACTTCTATCAAGGGAGAAAGTCATCGAGAATGAATATCAATACAAAACCACAGGTAAACTGGTAATTGATAAAAGATCCGGAAAGAAGGAAGTGTCCGGCTCCGGGGCCCTGGAGCCAATTGACCGGAAGGGGTTATTAATTCATTATTCATTTGATGATTACCTGGCTGGTCAGCGGATTGCCAACACCGGTGCCTTTGGCCCCAACCTCTATTATGGCACAGGCGAAGGTATTGAGGCCGTTGATGGTGTGTTCGGACAGGCGCTGGAGTTCAGGGCAAACAGCTACACAAAATCTTTTGGCCTGAATCCCTTTCATGCTGACATGGAAGGTCTGCAGATAGCTGACAACCGGTGGCACCACCTGGCTGTTTCTTTCCCCGGAGAGGGCCATACCCTGAAAGATATAAGCTTTTTTGTTGACGGGAAAGAGTATTCCCATGATTTCACCGGACGTCAGTCTATGAACACCGACCCGGGCGGATTTATAATACTCGGGGCGGCAAACAACCTTCAGTCTGACAGGTTCTCAGGATCAATGGATGATGTTGGGTTATGGTCATCACAACTTACCGGAACCATGATCGAGGCCCTTTATATAGAGGGCATAAGCAGAAATGGACTACATCATGAAAAATAAACTGCTTCCCTTTGTTGTTGGAACGGCAATTTTGCCCGGGATGACCTCCTGTTCCCAGAACAGTCATGATGAATATAATGTCCTTTTCATCGGGTTTGATGACCTGAATGATTATGTAAGTATACTTAAGGACTTTCCCGGAATCAGAACACCTAACCTTGATAATTTTGCCAATTCCGCTGTCACGTTCACAAATGCTTATTGTGCAGCCCCGAAGTCAGGTCCGTCCAGAACAGCTCTTCTGACAGGAATCGCACCCTATAAGTCTGGCGTTTATACCAATGAAGACCATTGGATAATGTCAGAACAGGCATCAGCGGCGGTAGCTTTACCGGAAGCATTCAGGGCAAGGAATTACACGACCCTCTGGGCAGGCAAAATATTCCACGATCTTAGTTGTCCTTCAGCAGAAAGACTCACTTCAATGTGGGATGAAATGGCAGAAACAACTATAGGTGAATGGTCAGGCTCAACCAGTTTGGTTCCTTATGCTGCAAATAACTACCAGGAAATCGGAGTTGATTCTCTTTCAGACAGTGTGTTTGCTGATGTAAGAAATGCCGACAGAATCAGACTTTGGCTCAGGAAACGGTACGACAAACCATTCTTCATTGCGGCAGGGATAATAAGACCTCACAGGCCATGGACAGCACCCGGAAGGTTTTTTGATATGTATCCTTTGGACAGTATAAAAACCCCTGATCTGCCATCTGATGATCTTGATGACCTTCCAACAGAAGGTTTAAAGTATGCATTATCTGAGACTGAAGCAGATTTCAGATCAATTTTGCAACAGGGCAAATGGAAGGAGACTCTTCAGGCCTACATGGCTTGCATCACATTTGCTGATGAAACCTTTGGTAAGATTATCCGTGCCCTGGATGAAAGCCCTTATAAGGATAATACCATTGTAATAGTCTGGGCTGATCACGGATATCATGTCGGGGAGAAACAAAGAATCGGAAAAGCGACTCTCTGGGAACAGGCATCAAGAAATATCCTGATGGTAAGGATACCTGGGATGAAGAATGCCGGAACCAGATGCAATCAGCCTGTAAGCCTTTTGGACATATACCCGACCCTCTCGGATTACTGTAATCTTGGCGGCATAACTCAATCATTAGACGGCATCAGCCTCAGGAAGCTTATCGAAAATCCCTCCATGGAAACCGGGCGTAGCATAGTAACTACATGGCGGAAGGATTGCTACTCTATCAGAGACAAAAGTTTCAGATATATCCGATATTCCGGGGGAGGCGAAGAGTTATACAACCACGAGATGGATCCGGGCGAGTTTGTCAACCTCGCAGATGAAACATCATGTGCCGATGAAATTCAAAGACTAAAAGAATTATTGCCTACAGACTCGACAGAGCCTGTTGGCCCGGCTCCCGAGTGGTATGAATGGGACAGGGCAAGAAGATCAGCAAAGTAATTTATACAGGAATATGGATATGAAATATATAGTATTACAAATCAGCATAATGCTTTTACCTTTAACCGGATTTTCCCAGGGCAATTCGTGGTCTTTTGCCAGCTACCCTGATTTCCATTCAGGCGACTGGGATTTGAGGGAAGACATTAACCCTGAGGCATTCTCAGATCAACATAAAGTCATAGCTGATATTGCCTCTTTTAACCCGGAGTTCCTGCTCCTCACGGGAGACATGATAGGTGGTATGTGGTTGAATAATGAACAGCTCAGGAAGAAATACGGTGCTGAAGAAGATATCAAGGAATTCATTCACAGTTGCGCAGCGATCTGTTATGAAGGAGTAAACAGCCGTTTTGCCGAACACGGGCTGAAAGTATACGGTTGTGTCGGGGATCATGAGATCGGCGACCAGAACTGGGAAGTTAACAGCATAAAATCACTGGCTGTCAGGTACTTCAAAGAGGCGTTTGCCAGTGCGTATACTCTCGGCAGCAATGGCGAGTCACTATTCACAGGATTTATAGGAGCAGTACCGCAGCGTCCTGCAGGCACTCCGTATGAAAATACCTCATATGCCTTCATCCATAAGAATGTCATGGTGGTTACCGTCGACATCTTTACGCAGGATTCTCCATTTGTTCCTCTGCATCCTGTGAGGGGAACAGTGTACCCTGATGTTACCGGTGACCATCAAAAGTGGCTTGACGATGTACTGGAAGCAGGAAACATGATTGATTCGGTTGACTTTATTATTGTTCAGAGTCATTTCCCTGTACTGCTGCCGGTACGAAAACACCAGACAAGTCATATGACAGTGCTGAACGAAGAGGAATCATCTTTCTGGAATATACTTAAAAAGCACAAGGTTGATGTTTACCTTTCAGGGGAAGTTCATGCTCTTACACCTGCAATCGATAATCAGAGCGGAATCATTCAGATTGTACACGGCTCATTCAATAACTATCCCAATCCGTTGTTAAACTACCTCATAAACGAGGTCTCTGATGACAGGCTTATTATAAGGTCAAGGGAAAAGAAGTATGAAAACGATTTTCAGTTCCATACTACAGGGCAACTCGTAATTGACAAAACCTCCGGTGAAAAGGTCATCACCTTTGAAGGGGCTCTGACTCCTCTTGACAGGGAAGGATTACTGGTGCACTACGGTTTTGAAGACCCTGCACCGGTAACCCGTGTTGAGAACACAGGTCTGTTCGGGCCAAAGATATTATACGGGAATAATTACGGGCTGAAAATTACAGAAGGAATAATCGGACAGGGTATTGAGTTCCCTGACGGGGCAAAGGCGTACTTAAAATCATTCGGGGTAAATCCTTTTCATGGTGACATAGCGAGGACTTTTGCATGCTGGATAAAGACCGGTTCAGGTGAAAGGATGACTCTTATGACAACAGGAAGCGGGACCTTTACCCTTCAGCTTGATAACGGGCTTCCGGAGCTTGTTACAGAAGCTGATACAATTAAATTGTCAGGCAGGGGAAGTACACTGAATGACAACAAATGGCACCATATTGCGGTGACATTCCCGGGGAAAGGACACCTCCTGAAAGATATCTGTTTATATGTTGATGGTGAAAAACATAATATAAAGGCCTTGAACAGTGATGCCGGTCTGAATACCTCCCCCGACGGATTCTTCATTGTTGGCAGTTCCCATGACATGAAAACAAATTTCTACGTCGGATCAATGGATGAGGTTTCGGCATGGTCATCCGCCCTGACAGAAACTATGATCAGGGTACTCTATAGTTCAGCTGCCTCAAAGGAAGAAAAGTATGATGCCGCCTCACTTGACTCCCTTTTCCGGATATACAGGGCGAAGGGTAAAGGCAAGGCATTAGACGGGAAGACCTGGAGTTATTCTACTGCTCTTGATGGGGACCCAGGGACCTTTATGAAAAGGAGGAACAGAGTGAGTTCCATCGTCCTTGACCCGGAAGGTGAAGGGTTAAAAGTTGATAATTAATCCCGACAGTTATGAAAGCACTATTGACTATTTTCCTGGTTTTTTCCCTGATCCCTGTCAGGGCAGATGTATGGGTATATCCCGGACCTGATTTATCGTTTGAATCATCTGAATACAAGATTACTGTCATCCAGGATGGAATAGAATACCCTTCGTTTGTATATGGGGATGCGAATCAGTTTACCGATAAGCTTTCTTCAATGACTGATTTCAATCACTGGACAACCTTCTCATTTTCCGGAACAATAACTGTAAGGGTAAGAAAAATGGCCGGCAACATCGGAAGATGTATTGTTTACCCTGTCGCTGAAAATATTGTCCCTCAGATTGAAGGACCGGAGTTGACTTTCAACCTTGACAAACCGAAGAAGCTATTTCTTGAAATGGACGGACAATATGAGCATCCGCTTTTCATCTTTGCCGACCCGCCGGAAACAGATATTCCTGATAAAAACAATCCTGATGTGGTATGGTTTGGTCCTGGTATACATAATATCGGGCCCAGGCAGCCTCTTGAGAGCAATAAGACATACTACCTGGAAGGAGGATCTTATCTGAAAGGGAGTTTGCACGGATCATCTGTATCAAATGTAAAGATTATCGGGAGGGGAATACTATCCGGTATCGATATTATGCATTGCGGTTACCGTGCTTGCGGCTTTGACGGAGTCGGAATACATATGTTCAACGGAGGCAGCAACCAGTTGATTGAAGGCATTACTGTAACTGATCCGTCATCATATTGTATATTATCCCGTGGTCAGATAGTATGCAGAAATGTCAAGTGCTTTGGCTGGTGGTATGAAACAGACGGTTTTGGAGCAGGAGATGATTCAGTTCTTGAGGATTGTTTCTTTAAGGTTAACGACGATGTAGTTAAATTATATCCCCAGAGAATCACCGTACGGAATCTAGTGATTTACCAGCAGATGAATGGCGCACCATTTCAGTTTGCATGGAGTGCCCAGAACGGGAAGGATGGCAGCGTAAGTGATATAGATATTGTGGCCTGTGAGGTTGCCGCTTCACCATTGTGGACAAGCAATAAGCCTTTGATAAATATGAGGAATGGAGTAAATAACAATGTCAGTAATTTCACTTTCAGCAATATCAGGGCAGATAGGGATATCGCCGCACTTATCGGGATCAATACAACCGGGACCTGCAGCGGCATTACAATTAAGGATATGGTTGTTCGCGGAAATCAGAAGTTCCCCAGCTATCTTAAGGGTGGTGCGGTAAGCAATATTTCAATTGAGAATGTTATTATCGGAGGTAAGTGTGTATCGATGGATTCAGATATTGGGTTGCAGGTCCAGGGAAGTGTAGCCGCTCCGGTTTACAGGTGCATGACAGCCGGTAAGGAGATTATTAATGCCATTGGCCGTAACGTGTCCAGTTCTGAATAAAAGCAAAAGATATATGACAACGGTAGCCGCAATACATACAGCAACTCCTATGATAGAGCCGACAAAGGAGCTCTTTGCTGAGCATCTCCCCGGAGTTAGGCTGATAAATATTGTTGATGACAGTCTTATCCAGGATGTGATTCGAAATAATAAGGTCACTCCTGGCGTGAAGAAAAGGCTGATCTCATACTACTATGCTGCGATAGATGCCGGAGCAGATATTATATTCAACACCTGTTCCTCTGTCGGAGAGACTGCTATAGCAGCCAGGGTGTTCCTTCCGGTACCGGTTGTGAAAATTGATGACGAAATGGCCAGGCAGGCCGTGAAGTTTTCGAACCGTATCGGTGTACTTGCCACGCTGACTACCACTCTGGGCCCGACCTGCCGTCTTGTTGAATCGATGGCCATCGAGGCTGGTATCAGCGTAAAAATAAAAGAGGGACTTG
Organism: Bacteroidales bacterium; assembly: GCA_025455395.1. GTDB lineage: Bacteria > Bacteroidota > Bacteroidia > Bacteroidales > VadinHA17 > SR-FBR-E99. The sequence goes on along the minus strand of JALOMO010000122.1, from coordinate 3,123 downwards.
CTGAAGGAGCATTTCAGGCGGTAATTTCGGGTAATAAGGATCTGCACGATCAGCTAATTATGAAAAGAGCCCTGGAAATAGCTGCTGATGTAGATGTAATTGTTCTGGCGCAGGGATCAATGGCAAGAATGGAACAGGCACTGTCAGCTGCTACCGGTAAGAGGGTTCTGTCAAGTCCGCTATACGGTGTTTTGAGTGTAGCTCAGAAAATCAAAGAAATAAGTAAGGGATGAAGAAGAGGTACCTTATCCTGGTATTGATCGTTTCCCTGGGATTTATAACATTCCTTGACAGGGTGGCACTGGCATCACTGGCAACATATATTAAAGCGGACCTGTTCCTTGACAAGAAGCAATGGGGATGGGTCATGGGTTTATTTATCCTCGCCTATGCCCTTTTTCAGATTCCCATGGGCAATATGGGCGATCGCAGGGGACACCGCTCGATTATTGCCGTACTGGTTGTCTGGTGGTCAATTTTCACTTTTCTGACAGGTCTCGCAACAGGGTATTATTCACTTCTGATAATAAGCTTCTTTTTTGGTATGGGTGAGGCAGGCGTATATCCATGTATTTCAGGAGTAATAGCCCGCTGGTTCCCTTCAACACAAAGGGCTCGTGCACAGGGATTTGTCTGGGCAGCAAGCAGACTCGGAGGTGGCATGGCTGCAGTATTGCTGATCGGTCTTGCTGAATCGGCAGGGTGGCGTGTCGTTTTTTATTTATTGTCCACCCTGGGCATATTATGGACACTCGCATGGCTTTCTTTCTACAGGAACTCTCCAGCCGAAATGAAAGGTATCAGTACCGAAGAACTTTCAGAGACGGGTGGCCACTCTTCCATAGGAACAAAGAATGTTCCGTGGCAGCAAATTCTCAGGGCACGGCAATTCTGGCTGATACTTGGTATGTATTGGTTTTATGTTTGGGGATCGACATTTTATTTCTCATGGCTGCATACATTCCTGGCCGAGGGAAGAGGGTTTTCAAGCAATGAGGTCAGGATAGCTGCTGCCCTGCCTTTCTTCCTCGGAGCCTTTTCAAACAGTTTAGGCGGAATGATAAGTGACAGGCTTTCCAATAAGCATGGGTTGAAGTTCGGCAGAAGGGCTATTGGGGTTAGCTGTCTCTTTCTTGCCTCTGTTTTCTTCTTCATAACCGGCATCACAGAGAGCAAGTTGCTTACCGGCGTGTACCTTGCTTTGGGCTTTGGGATAATGGATATTATGCTACCGAGTGCATGGGCTGTATGCCTCGATGTTGGTCATCGTAATGCAGGTGCAATATCAGGGGCTATGAACATGGCAGGCAATTTAGGGGGATTCATGTGTAGCATCATGGTAGGCTATGTGGCAAGCAGTGCAGGATATAATGCACCCCTGTTCATAATAGCAGGTATGCTTCTTGTAAGTTCGATGCTTTTCTTACAGATAAACCCCGAAAAGAGTATTGTAAATACATGATTACTGAGAAAAATAGTTTTACGCTGGGCATAAGTTCCTGGACCTATCCTTGGGCTGTTGGTCTTTATGGTGAGGAGAGGGCGGAACGAAAGCTTGGTGCCGTCGGCCTGATGAAAAAGGCCGTTGCCCTGGGAGTGACGCTTGTGCAGTTTGCTGACAATCTTCCTCTCGAGAATCTGTCAGATGACGAGTTGGCTGAACTTAAGGGCTTTGCTGTTGATTTCGGCCTCTCAATAGAGGTCGGGACTAAAGGCATTGATCCGCCTCACCTGTTGAATATGCTGCGGATTGCACGATATCTGGAGTCGCCTCTGTTACGCATCCTGCCTGCTATCTTTGGCAGAAAGGCAGAGATGGCTGAGTTGGAAGAAAGTATCAGGGCCGTACTTCCAGAGTTCGAGAGATCGGAGATAACTATCGTCCTTGAAAATACAGAGGCATTTACGGCTGAAGAGTACTCTGCCCTGGTTAATCGTGTTGACAATTCCCGCTTCAGGCTTTGTGTCGATCTGGCAAATGCCATCGGGAGACTTGAAGGGCCACATTATGTCATTGACCTGCTTGCACCATATTGTGCTAACTATCACTTCAAGGATGTGAAGGTAACGCGGTCAAAGACTCTTATGGGGTTCAGCGTTGAGGGGACTGTCTCAGGACAGGGTTCGATCCCTCTTGACTACTCCGTAGCGCAGCTTAAAAAAAGTAACCTCTGGCCGTCGGTTATCATTGAGCTTTGGCCACCCCGGATGGATACAATGTCAGAGACAATTCACAATGAGAATAATATGGCAACTGCCAGTGTCATGTTTATGAGAGATTACCTGAAAAAAGTCAATAGCATCACATAAAAAGTATGAACCATGAGAAAAGTATTCGATCAGTTCCTTAAATTGTTTTTTAAGAGATGTCCAAAATCCGGACGCATAGTTGGTCTCCGCCACGACAGGCCACTGGTAAGGATAGTCTTTCCGGTAACAGCAATCCTGGCAATTATATGGTTCCTGGTAAGGGTAATACCAAAACCGAGCAGGATTGCTTATCCTTGTCAGCAGGCAGCTGCTGCTATTGGCGGTAGCTTTATCCTATATCTGGCAGGGGTAGTGGCATCCCTGACAATCTATCAGCGGCTTAAGGCCAGGGTCAATACACCGGTGGCACGGCTGTTCATTGTAGGAGCGGCACTGGTCATCTCGCTGACAATAGTGGTAGCCAGTTCCGTGCAGCAGGAGTTCGTTCCATCCCTCGACCCTCCGGATGGACGTAATAACCCTGTTGGTGAAGCAGCAGGAATCTTTCCCGGAAGAGTTACCTGGTGTCAGGATTTTGATGCAACATCATGGGATGATAAAACCGGTTTCTGGTGGGAGGATACATATACAAACCAGGAAGTAGTGGACAGAATGTTCTCCGGTTCAATTCAGAGCCTTACCGGTGCCGGCAGTGATGCTGAAGCATGGGATGCCCTCTTCAGATATAACAACCGACTCAACGGAAGGGGTGACAGGGGATACCTTAAGGGAGAGAAAATAACGATTAAAATAAATATGAATGCTGTTCATACTGTTGACGTTGACTGGAAGAACCTGGGATATCCGAGTCCGCAGATGCTTAATACTCTGGTCAGGCAATTAATTGAGGTGGCTGGCGTCAGCGGTAAGGAT
>JALOMO010000207.1 GCA_025455395.1 Bacteroidales bacterium | reverse complement strand
GATTTGTTGCTCATAAAAAGAAATCATATATGGCGAAAAAGAACAGACAGAAGAAGATTTTCATTCTTGACACAAACGTGTTGCTTCATGACTACACGTGCATTTACAACTTTGAGGAAAATGATGTAATCATTCCTATTGTGGTGCTGGAGGAGCTTGACAAGTTCAAGCGGGGCAATGACCTGATCAACTTTCATGCCCGGGAGTTTACCCGTGAGCTTGATAAAATCTCGGGTGATCTGCTTCTTACAGGAAGCATCCCGTTAGGTGATAAACTTGGCAACCTGCACATTGAGACAGGCAAACAGTTTTCAGAGCGTGTCTCAGAGTCATTTCCGGAAAAGACACCAGACCACCGCATCCTGGCAATAGCAGACTTTGTTACAAATGAGCACAAAGACAAGGCTGTTGTACTGATCACAAAGGACATTAACCTTAGGATGAAGGCTAAATCTCTTGGCGTCAGAGCGGAAGATTATGAGAATGACAAGGTTGCTAATCTTGATGATCTTTACAAGGGCATCAAGACCATAGAGAATGTCGACCATGACCTTATTAACAGGCTGTATGAGCAATCTGATGGTGTGCCGGCTGCAGAGATGAAGCTGAAGGATCTGGACCCGGGGCACCATTTCTTCATTCTGCGCAACAGCGGCTCAAGTGCTCTGGCGCACTATAATCCTGTCTCAAAGATGCTTGTAAGGGTTCTCAAGCAGACCACTTACGGTATTGACCCGCGTAATGCTGAACAGACCTTTGCCCTCGATGCGCTGACCAATCCGGATGTTCAACTCGTCTCCCTTACCGGCAAGGCAGGAACCGGCAAAACGCTTCTGGCGCTGGCCGCAGCGCTGCATCAGCATAAGCGTTACAAACAAATATTTCTCGCACGTCCAATAGTACCTCTTGCAAACCGTGATCTTGGCTACCTTCCTGGGGATGTCAAGGAGAAGATGGATCCTTATATGCAGCCGCTCTTTGACAACCTGACGGTCATCAAACACCGCTTCTCAGCACAAAGTCCTGAGTTTATCCGCATCAATGACATGGTGAAGGATGAAAAGCTGGTCATCACCCCATTGGCCTATATACGTGGCCGCAGCCTTTCAAACATTTATTTTATCGTTGATGAGGCACAGAACCTGACCCCGCATGAGGTGAAGACGATCATCACCAGGGCCGGAGAAGGAACAAAGATGATCTTTACAGGTGACATTGAACAGATAGACTCACCCTACCTTGACTCAGGATCAAACGGGTTAAGTTATCTGTCAGACAAGATGAAGGGACAGGATATCTTTACACATGTACACCTTGTCAAGGGTGAGAGAAGCTTCCTTGCCGAGCTTGCCAGCAGACTGCTTTAGACCGGCTTTTTTACTATTTTTGCTACCGGAAGTGTAACTATTTAATTTTGAAGAAGAGAGTAGCCTTTCACACACTGGGATGCAAGCTTAATTTTGCCGAAACATCGACAATAGCCAGATCTTTTCCTGAAGAGTTGTTTGAAAGGGTCTCCGTGGATAGCCATGCTGATATATTTGTAATAAATACATGCAGTGTTACAGACGCGGCAGACCGCAAGTGCAGGCAGACTGTCAGAAAGATAATCCACCAGAATCCGGGGGCGTTTATTGCCGTGGTAGGCTGCTATGCACAGCTTCGTCCTGAAGAGGCAGCCTCGATAGAGGGTGTTGATCTCGTGCTGGGGACCAATGAGAAGTTTGATATCGCGGTTTATGCTGACAACCTGAATAAGAGGGTGACCCCTGAGATTCACAGCTGTGAAGCAATTGACAGCGAAGCCTTTATGTCATCATGGTCAGCCGGAGACCGCACACGATCATTCCTGAAGGTGCAGGACGGATGTGACTATCATTGCTCTTACTGCACAGTCCCGAAGGCAAGAGGCAGAAGCCGCAACCCGCGGATAAGTGAAATAGCAGACGAAGCAAGGGAGATAGTTACATCAGGAGTTAAAGAGATAGTGCTTACCGGTGTCAACGTTGGCGATTTTGGAAAAAGTACCGGTGAGAACCTTGAGGAGTTGCTTAAGACGCTTGTTAAAACAGAAGGGCTTGCAAGGCTCAGATTATCATCTGTTGAGCCAAATCTTCTGACCGACAGCATAATTGAACTCATATCCGCAGAGCCTGTATTGATGCCTCACATACATATGCCCTTACAGAGCGGAAATGACAAGTTACTGGGACTTATGCGAAGACGTTACACCAGCGGCCTGTTCAGTGAACGGGTTGCCAGAATAAGGCAGCTTATACCCCTTGCCGGCATAGGCGCTGATGTGATAGTCGGATTTCCGGGTGAGACGGAGACTGATTATGAGGAAACATACCGTTTCCTTGAGGAACTCCCTCTCTCCTACCTTCATGTGTTCTCCTTCTCTCCCCGCCCCGGTACTCCGGCTGCAGATATGACCCAGCAAAAGCTGATCAAACTCTCAGAGAGCAGACGCACACTGTTCATGAGATCTGCCTCTGGTACAACTCATAATGTGCTCTTCGAGAAGAGCAGCCACAACGGATTCCTGTCAGGTCTTACTGAGAACTACATCAGAACCGTTGTTCCATACAGGAAAGATTTACCGGGTACTATAAGAGAGGTTAGACTTACATCGCTGAGAGATGATTCGGCAATGAACGGCGTGCTGGTTGAAGCATTATGAATATGCAAAAAACGGGATTCTATATCTTCTGGGTGATAAACTACCTGATTACTCTCCTGCCCCTGAGAGTGCTTTATATCTTCTCTGATTTCTTCTACCTGCTTTTGTATTACATATTTAAGTACCGTCGCAAAGTTGTGGCAGAAAACCTCAGAAACTCATTTCCTGAGATGAGGGAGGCTGAGCTGAAGAGAACTGAGCGGCGCTTCTACAGACACCTGGCCGACATGTTCGTTGAGACTCTCAAAATCACCCACCTCAGCCCGGAAGAGATAACAAAACGATTCCGGTACCGGGATATGTCACTCCTTCAGAGCCTTTATGAACGGAAAAAGGATGTCGTTGCCATCTGCAGCCACTACAATAACTGGGAGTGGCTTTCATCCATGCCCCTCTATTCGCCCTTCACGGCAATGACAATATACATGCCGCTCAGGAACAGGTCGTTCGATGGATTCATGCTTAACCTGAGACAGCGATACGGTGTCATTGCCTCACCTATGCAACAGATACTAAGAGAACTTGTAAGGCTGAGAAAGGAGAATGTAAGGACAATCACTGCCTTCATTGCTGACCAGACGCCTCGCCCGGATGAGCATACCTTCTGGGGCACCTTCCTGAACCAGGAGACCCCCTTCTACAAAGGACCTGAAAAGGTTGCAGCAAAGCTGGACATGCCGGTCGTTTTCATCCACATTATCAAGGTCAGAAGAGGTTACTATGAGGTAGAAACGAAGCTTATCACTGATGACCCTGCCAACGAACCGCCTGGTTTCATTACCTCTTCACACATCAGGATGCTTGAAGAGGTAATCAGGGAAAAGCCTGAATACTGGCTGTGGTCACACAGAAGGTGGAAACATAAAAGGAAAAAGAACAATGATTAAGACAGCTGTTGTTATTCTCAACTGGAACGGCAGGACGTTCCTGAGCAGGTTTCTGCCTGAGGTTCTGCAGAATACCGCGTCAGCTGATACAGAAGTGATTGTGGCAGATAACGGTTCTGACGATGACTCTGTTGCCTGGATGGCTGAAAATCATCCTGATGTAAGGGTGATAACCCTCGGAAAGAACTACGGGTACACAGGTGGATACAACAGGGCATTGAAGCGTATTGAAGCTGAATATTATATTCTTCTTAACTCTGATGTCAGGGTTGAAAGAGGCTGGGCTGAGACCCTTACAACATATCTTGATATGCACCCGCGGGTAGGTGCATGTCAGCCAAAGATCAGATCTTTGAAGCAGCCGGCCTTCTTTGAGTATGCCGGAGCCGCCGGCGGTTATATTGATAAACTCGGTTATCCGTTCTGCCGCGGACGAATCTTTAAAACCACAGAAGAGGACAAGGGTCAGTATGATGACGCCCGGGAGATATTCTGGGCTTCAGGATCATGTATGGCTGTCAGGGCAGATGCCTTCGAACAGTGCGACGGCTTTGATGACTCTTTTTTTGTCCATATGGAAGAAATAGACCTGTGCTGGAGAATGCAGAATGCAGGTTTCATAATATACTATGTCCCTGATGCACTGGTATGGCATGTAGGCGGTGGAACACTTGGTTATGACTCGCCAATGAAGATATATTACAACTTCCGTAACAGCCTTATTATGATGGCTAAGAATCTCCCATCGAGACATATCAGAAGAACCATCCTGATCAGGCAGGTGCTCGACGGGCTGGCAGCAGTCATGCTTCTGTTTGTGTCAGGCAGAGCCGCCTTCAGCGCTGTAATAAGAGCTCACAACGACTTCCGCAAAGCCCGAACGGCCATAAAAACATTCAGAACCATGTCACCTCACCCCGACATGTATCATATTCCGCATACAATGATGAACAAATCACTCCTTTTTGAGTATTATATACTGGGCAAGAGATTTTTTACCGAACTGAAGTGGCAATAAACAATAAAAGCAGGATGGCAATTTTTCTGATAATCGTCTTTACGATCTATTTTTTGGTCAATTTTTATCTTTTTTTCAAAGGTTACAGAGC
>JALOMO010000033.1 GCA_025455395.1 Bacteroidales bacterium | reverse complement strand
AGAAATAATCCAATCATAAATACTGTAACTGTCTGACCGGGTGAAAATTCACCATGGTTGTTGATAAATCGGCACGACGGACCTCCGCGAAATCTTTATATTTGCCCAAAATTCGGTATAATGTCAGGAACCTATTCTGAAGAGAACATCAGAACCCTCGAGTGGAAAGAGCATATCAGGCTGAGGCCCGGTATGTACATCGGCAAGCTGGGTGACGGCTCGTCTCTTGATGATGGTATTTACGTCCTGCTGAAGGAGGTGATGGATAACGCGGTTGATGAGTATATGATGGGTTACGGCCGCAAGATAGACGTGAGCATTAACGGACGGGAGGTCAGAGTACGCGACTACGGAAGAGGGATACCTCTTGGTAAGGTGCTCGACGCTACCTCCAAAATGAATACCGGAGCCAAGTATGATTCCAAGGCATTCAAGAAATCGGTTGGGCTTAACGGCGTGGGTATCAAAGCCGTAAACGCTCTCTCAGCCTCATTCATTCTGAAGTCAGTACGTGACGGCCAGAGTAAGGAAATAGAGTTCCATGCAGGAGATGTAGTCAGAGATGAGCCCCTCAGGGCATCAAAAGAGGATAATGGTACCGAGGTGACTTTCATCCCTGACGAGGTGATGTTCGGTAATTACCATTACATCTCTGAGTATGTTGAGAACATGCTGAAGAACTACTCATACCTCAATGCAGGTATGGTTATAAACTTCAACGGAAACAGGATTGTCTCAAAGAACGGCCTGGTTGACCTGCTGAATGACAACATGTCGCGGGAGGGACTTTACCCGATAATACATCTTAAAGGTGAGGATATTGAGATCGCAATTACTCACGGTCTTCAGTACGGAGAGGACTATTACAGTTTTGTGAACGGTCAGCATACCTCACAGGGGGGAACACACCTGACTGCCTTCCGCGAGGCAATTGTGAAAACGATCAGGGAGTTTTATAAGAAAGAGTATGATGCATCTGACATTCGGTCATCTATCATTGCAGCGGTGTCAGTAAAGATTGAGGAACCTATCTTTGAATCGCAGACAAAAACAAAGCTTGGTTCAAAGGATATGGGTCCGGAAGGCCCCTCGGTACGTAATTTTATTTCGGAATTTATTCGTAAGAACCTTGACGATTTCCTTCATAAGAATGGCGAGACAGCACGAATCTTGCTGAAGAAGATTCAGGAATCGGAGAAGGAGCGGAAGGCAATAAGCTCAATTCAGAAACTTGCACGCGACAGGGCAAAGAAAGTAAGCCTCCACAACCGCAAGCTGCGTGATTGTCGCATACATTACAACTCGAACGACGAGCGACGCCTGGAGTCAACTATTTTCATTACCGAAGGCGACTCGGCAAGCGGTTCTATCACAAAATCACGCGATGTAGAGACACAGGCAGTCTTCAGTCTCAGAGGGAAACCCCTGAACAGTTATGGCCTAACAAAGAAGATAGTATATGAAAATGAGGAGTTTAACCTGCTCCAGGCAGCCCTTAATATTGAGGAGTCTGTAGAAGATCTTCGCTACAACAATGTCGTAGTTGCCACTGACGCCGATGTTGACGGTATGCATATCCGTTTACTTTTACTTACATTTTTCCTTCAGTTTTTTCCAGATCTTGTAAGAAAGGGTCATGTCTATATTCTTCAGACACCCCTTTTCAGGGTAAGAAACAAGAAAGTGACGCGGTATTGTTATAATGATGAAGAGAGGCAAAAGGCCATAAGAGACCTGGGGCCTGATCCTGAGATAACTCGTTTTAAGGGTCTTGGTGAAATATCTCCGGATGAATTCGGACATTTCATCGGGAAGGATATCAGGCTTGAGCCTGTTATTATGAAGAGGTCAGATCCATATACCCAGTTCCTTGAGTTCTTTATGGGCAAGAACACTCCTGAGAGGCAGGATTTCATAATTGACAACCTGAGAGTGGAGGAGGAGATCCCCGAAGTCGCCCAGGCATGAGAGGATATTGTTGCAGCAGATGAAAGAGAACGATCCTGAAGATAAAGATCTCCAAGCCGACGGAGAGGAGATTAACGAGAAGAAGAACGGCATCATACCGGAGGCACTCCACACTGTTACTGCTTTGTCGGGCATGTACCAGGACTGGTTTCTTGATTATGCATCGTATGTAATACTTGAGCGAGCAGTACCGCATATCGCTGATGGTCTCAAACCGGTCCAGCGTCGCATACTTTATTCAATGAAGCGCATGGATGACGGCCGCTTCAACAAAGTGGCCAACATTATTGGCCATACAATGCAGTTTCACCCTCATGGCGATGCCTCAATCGGCGAGGCTCTTGTGCAGCTCGGGCAGAAAGAATTGATGGTTGATGCACAGGGTAACTGGGGTAATATCTATACCGGTGACGGGTCTGCCGCACCGCGTTATATAGAAGCCCGCCTCTCTAAATTTGCTCTTGAGATAGCTTTCAACAACAAGACTACAGAATGGATGAGCTCCTATGATGGTCGAAACAAGGAGCCCGTGACACTCCCTGTAAAGTTTCCGCTTCTCCTGGCTCTGGGCGTTGAAGGGATTGCTGTCGGTCTGGCTTCAAAGATACTGCCCCATAACTTCAATGAACTTATTGATGCTTGCATATGCTATCTTCAGCGTAAACCTTTTGTCCTTTACCCTGATTTCCCGACTGGTGGCATGGTTGACATAGCCAGGTATAATGACGGAATAAGGGGTGGTGCCGTCAAGGTTAGAGCAAGAATAGAAAAGGTTGATAAGAAGGGGTTGGTGATAACTGAACTGCCTTTCGGCAAAACGACCACCTCACTGATTGAATCAATTGTAAAAGCGAACGACAGAGGGAAGATTAAGATTAAAAAGATAGATGACAATACTGCCGGAGGAGTGGAGATTGTCATTCAGCTACAGTCAGGCATTTCTCCTGATAAGACTATTGACGCCCTTTATGCATTTACCGACTGCGAATTGTCAATATCGCCCAACGCCTGTGTAATTACTGATGAAAACAGACCTGCCTTTATCGGGGTAAGCGATATATTGCGCTATTCGGCTGACCAGACCGTAAAGCTGCTCAGACGTGAACTTGAAATACGCAAGGCTGAGCTTGAGGAAGAATGGCACTTCTCATCACTCGAGAAGATCTTTATCGAGAAGCGTATCTATCGGGATATTGAGGAGTGTGAGACCTGGGAGGCTGTTATTGCTGCTATCGAGAAGGGGCTTAAACCATATAAGAAACTCTTCAGGCGGGATATTACCCGCGATGACCTGATCAGGCTGACAGAAATAAAAATCAAACGTATCTCAAAGTACGATTCCTCTCGTGCTGACGAGCATATCAGGGGAATTGAAGGCGCACTCGAGGAGGTTATTAATCACCTTGGCAATATTATACCTTACGCCATCAATTACTACAGGCAGATAAAGAAAAAATACGGAAAGAATGCCGAGCGCCGTACCGAGATAAGAAATTTTGAGACTATCGAGGCCACAAAAGTTGTAGCAAACAATGCGAAGCTTTATGTAAACCGTCAGGAGGGTTTTGTTGGTACCGGCCTTAAGAAAGACGAATTCGTCTGCGACTGCTCTGACATAGACGACATTATAGTTATCAGGAAAGATGGCACATACCTCATAACTAAAGTGGCTGATAAACAGTTTGTTGGCAAGGATGTAATTCATGTACAGGTGTTCCTCCGAAATGATAGCAGGACGATATATAATATTGTTTATCAGGATGGACGCGATGGGCCTCTTTATGTCAAGAGATGTGCGCTGACAGGACTTACACGTGATAAGGAATACTCTCTTGGCCGCAACCAGGATAGCACCCGTATCAGCTACCTGAGCGTTAATCCCAATGGGGAGGCGGAGGTGATTAAGGTATTCCACAAACCACGGGCGCGACTCAAGAAACTTACATTTGAATTTGATTTCGGAGCGCTGGCCATTAAGGGGCGCTCCTCCATGGGTAATCTTCTGACCAAGAATCCGGTACAGAAGATAACACTGAAAGAAAAAGGACTATCGACACTGGGAGGAAGAAAATTGTGGTTTGATGAGTCAGTGATGAGGCTCAATGCAGACGGGCGTGGCAGGTTCCTTGGTGAATTCGCTTCAGAAGAACGGCTTCTGGTTGTGACAAAAGGCGGCAGTTACCGTACTTCAGGGACTGACCTTTCACTCCATTTTGAGGATGACCTCCTTATGATTGAGAAATACCGGGAGTCAAAGATCTTCTCAGTAGTTTACTGGGATGCCGAGCAAGGCTTCTATTATGTTAAGAGGTTTATGTTTGAGGAGACCGAGAAGCTTCAGTGCTTCATTGCCGAAACAGAGGGGTCGAAACTGGTAAGCATAACAGAGGTTGAATACCCGCGTTTCGAGATCAGTTTCGGTGGCAGTAATGAAGGAAGAAGAAATGAAATCATTGAGGTTGCCGGCTTTATCGGAGTGAAAAGTTTCCGCGCAAAGGGAAAAAGACTCTCCAATTACAGCGTTGCTAACATTCGTGAGCTTGAGCCGGTGGTGAAAAGTGAGGCTTCGCCTCCACCTGTGGTTGAGGAGGAAGTGTCAAAGACCATCTCGCAGGTACCACCCCACGCCGATGACCCGGCACAGATGAAATTAGATCTCTGACTCCGGTGAACATCTACCTGATAGGATTTATGGGAAGTGGTAAGAGTACCACCGGCAGGAAAATTGCTGCATCATTGCGTTGGAATTTTGCTGATACAGACAAGCTTATCGAAACACAATACAGCATGTCAGTACCGGAAATATTCACTCAGAAGGGGGAGAAGTTCTTCAGGGAAGCAGAGGGATCTGCTCTTCGCAGTGTCTCTTCTAAAGCAAGGATGGTAGTTGCATGCGGTGGTTGCACTCCATGCTCGGAAGAGAACATCAGGCTGATGAAGAGTACCGGAGTGGTGGTCTATATTAAACTTCCGGTTGCAGCCCTGGTGAGCAGGCTCGAAAAGTCCAGAACAAGCCGGCCACTACTGAAAAATCAAAGAGGAGCAGACCTTGCTGCAACAGTGACAGAACTTATGAACATGAGATCTCAATGGTATGAGCAGGCTGATATTGTTGCTGACGGATTGACTATAACTATTGATGACCTTACCGGACAGTTAGCTGCTTTCATAAGATCATCCGGAGCATTTTTGTAGTTGTGGCAATTTCTTTTTATCTTGGAAGATTGAGTCTGCAACTCTTCCTTAATTAGTGAAATAAATTCGGGGATGAAAACCGGTTATCATTGGGTATTTTGGCTGGCACTGGCATTGACAGTGATTACCTCGGTTACCCTTGTTCTTGTTCTTGCAGACCTTTCCCTGTTTAAGGAATTTCCAATCCTTTACCTTACCGCACTGGCAGCAATTTCCGGTAGTCTGATCATCATGATCCGCAAGGATATGATTCCATTTCTTTCACTAAGACTCAGGATTCAGGGGAAGATGCTTGTGTCACCCTTGACGCTGCTCCTGTTTTCAGGCCCGGCAGCACTGACCTATATATATTTTGATCTTAACGGGACAGAGATGCTTGAACTGGTCATGACGCTTCTTGCCTCACTGGCTGCTGTTTTCTTCTTTGTGACACTCTTCATCTTTGCCCTGCCGGGCTATTCTGTAATACTTCATCTTTTTTCGGCGAAGAAATCTGTGTGGTTCAGCCCGGGATCTCTCAACTTCATTACGGTAGCGGTCTCAGTTGTGCTTTCGATGACTGTCATTCTGATTAAAGTTTTTTCCTCAGCAGAGTCTATCGGACATCTGATGACGCTTCCGCTTCTTTCATTACTTCTTGTTACTCTCAATATTGTTCTTACGGCAGAGTTCAGGAACCTTATCAGAAAGGGCATAAACAATCCGCCTGACACGATTACAGAGAATGCTGCCGGGCAATCAGAAAAATGGTCATCAAATGAATTACAGAGTCTTATATGTTTTCATCGTGATTACCTCGATATTATATCCGGCAGGCTTGACTATCTGTCAAAACATGGAGATGATTCATATGCTTCAGTTATTGTCCGTTCGGCTGCGAGCACGTTCGATCCCGCACTTGTTTCCGCTCTGAATGTAATAAACAATGGTCTGCGATTCAATAGGGCGGTAAGACAAGAGGCTGCTTCGGTCTTAAATGCCATTGAGACCTACTATTCTGATCCTGTCAGGAACAGGAATATGCTCAGACGACCTGGCATCTCAGAGAGTGTTGCTGCGGCGAGAGCGATACTTGTACACAAAAGAGTACCTCAACAATCTGAAATACTCAAGCTGCTGAATGAAGGCAATCCCGAGATAAGAAAGGCGGGACTCGCAGCTGCAGGCCGGTTTGGGCTGATACAGTTGCGTGAGGAGATACTTCAGGCCCTTACGATCGCCGAGACATCGAAAGAAGCCTTCTATCTCCTGATGCATTTTGGACCAGACATTTATGGAGATATCATTGCCAATGCAGTAAAACCCCAGGGAAGTGAGCGAATCAGTATGATGATCATCAGGTTGCTGTGTTCAATGCCACCAGCAAAGGCTTTTCCTCATTTAAATAATCTGATGCTCAATGCACCAGTAACGGTGAAGATTGAAGCAGCCAGATACCTTGCATCACCTCGTTTCGATCAGGATGAAATATACCTGAGGAAGTCAGCTGATCTGGTTTCAAAGACTGTATATAACCTTGCCAGGCTTATTGCTTTACAGCTTGTTGCTGAAGAGAAGCAGTATATTTTGCTCTCAAAGGCTCTGCAGTGGGAGAGGAAAAACTATTCCATGTTGCTGTACGCTCTTATCACACTGCTCTATGGAGCAACATGTGCTGAGATGATAAAGTCGAGCGCTGAGACAGGTACAGCTTCGGGCTCCGAGATCGCTGCAGAATTGATAGATAGCTCAATTGAAGGCACCCTGCGAAGGCAACTCACTGCTCTGTTGGGTCACAACAGTGATGCAGAGAGACTGAGGGAGCTTGCTTACTGCTTCCCATTGAGGAAGGTAACCGCTGAAACGCTTACCCACAGCATATTGACTTCTGACCAGAGTATAACTGGTGTATGGAGCAAAGCCTGCGCTCTTCATAAGGTTGCTGAAGAGGGTTATGGAGTTGAAAGAGAAGTAATTGTATCATACCTCTTCAGCAGCAGTCAGCTGCTACAGGAAGAGGCTGCAAGAGTGATCCGTTCGATAAACCCTGAATGGTTCAATGAAACAGAGGAAAGGTTGGCAGAGCCCGTAAGGCAAAGAGTTGCCTCATTGATAAGTGGACAGACTCCCAATATGACTACCATTTTTGAGAAAGTTCGCTTCCTGAGTCTCTGCTTCAGAAATATCCCTGAGGAAAGGATCATTCACCTGGCCTCGGCTATGCCTTATTCCGAATCATATTATAGCGGTCCCTTAAAAGGAATCCTGAACTGGGTCATTCCCTCTGACAGTGGAAAAACAGGGCTTTACTCCCTGCAGATGGAAGGTATAACTGAATTTGTTTTCCACTATTCGGAATACACTGATATCTTTGTTAATTATATAGAAGGTCAGGGTGGTGATTCTGCCCTTTAAACGGTTGCATTATGACTTATCTTAAAGAAGACACAAGAACGAACCCATTCCCGGGATTAAGGGCCTTCAAGCCGGAAGAGGGACATCTCTTCTTTGGCCGTATCGAGAGTACCATGAAGGTGGTTGCCAAGCTTAAGGAAAACAGGTTTGTATCATTGATCGGAGCATCAGGTAGCGGCAAGTCATCACTTGTTATGTCGGGAGTCATACCTGCTCTTCTGAAAGAGAACGCTGAGGGAAAGAAATCGTGGTCTTACCTGGTCTTCAGACCTTCGCTTGATCCGATAGACAATCTGGCAACAGAACTTGCCGCTCTCTCAGCGAAAGCCGGATTCAATCAGCTCCCGGTGTCAACAGTAGCTGCATCACTTCACAACAGGAGCGAAGGGATTACCGGCATAGTCAACAAGATAAGGAAGAACCTGAGGCAGCAGATTATAATTGTAATTGACCAGTTTGAAGAGATATTCAGATACAGTCCGGCATCAACAAGAGGCACCCTTGGAGATGATGCCACCGACTTCATTGATATGATTGTCAGTGCCGTTTCTCAGCCTGACCAGGGTCTGCATATAATGCTAACAATAAGGTCCGAATATGTATCCGAGTGTTCGCGGTTCCATACCCTTACCAGCCTCATGAACAACAGCAGCTATCTGCTGCCGCAACTGAACCGTGATACTATAGCAACCGTTATCGAAGGCCCGGTGAAAGTACAAGGGGCAGCTATCGACCGTTCTCTCATCAGAACGATTGTCTCTGATATTAGTGACGGTCAGGGCCAGCTACCTGTTTTGCAGCACCTGCTTATGAGGATGTGGAACCACTGGAGTAAGACAAGCGGGATGAACCGTCCTCTCAGTATTTCTGATTATGAGGCTGTTGGCAGACTCAGGGGTGCTATTGCACAACATGCTGGACAGGCATTGGAGCTGCTCGATGACAGGCAAAAATACATCTGTTCACGCATCTTCCGGACAATCACCTTACGTACTGATGGCGGTCATGAGATCAGAAAGCCTGAATCTGTCTCGGCTATTGCAGCTCAGATCGGGTGCTCTGCTGACGAGATCATTCAGGTGGCTGAAGTGTTCAGGGCCCCAGAATACTCCTTTCTTACTCCTCCGGGAGAAGTTCCACTTGATGAACAAAGTATTATTGACCTCACACATGAGAGCATAATAAAACTCTGGGGTATTCTCAGGAAATGGATCGATGATGAGGACGTTTCACGGAGGACTTATCTTCAGCTGGCATCTGCCGCGGCACTTTACCAGGATGGCAAAGGGAAGCTGTTGGGAGGACCTGACCTGATAATGGCTCTCCGCTGGAGGGAAGAAAATAACCCAACCCTGGCATGGGCTGAGAGACATGACCCGGCCTTTGAACGGACGATGCTGTTTCTTAAGAACTCGGAGGAGGAGAACCAGATACAGGAAGAATATAACCAGAAAACAGGGAACAACAGAGTAAGACGTTCACGTCTCTTTTCAGGCTTCCTTGGTGCCCTCGTGCTTCTCAGCCTGCTTGCACTTGGAGCGGTATACTCCCTGAGGTTGAGAGCTGAGAGGCAAAAGTCAGTGGCACTGCAGCTTAAAGATGAAGCTGTCGCTGGCATGTCTCTGCTGAACGACAGTCTTACAATTCTGTCTGATACGCTGAAAGCAGCGACAGAAGAGGCTGACGAGGCAAGGATGACCGCGGAGGCTGCCGATGACAGGGCCCGTGAGGCAGAAGCCCGAGCTTCAAAGGCTGGCATTGTCATGACCGAGGCCGTATCCGAGAAGAGTGCTGCAGTGAACAAGGCGACTGAAGAGAACAGAAAGAAAATGCTGACCGTCGCAAAGTCTCTTGCTGTGAGATCTCTTAACCACACTGATGATCAGGATATGCAGATATTACTGGCATGGCAGGGCTATCTCTTCAATGAAAGATATCAAGGCTATCCGAATGATGCTGATATCTATTCAGCCTTGTATGATATCAATAAACGCTATGGCAATGGCTATTACTCACAATACAGGGTAGATGGCAGTCCGATAACCGCCTCGGCACAGGATACATCAGCCGGGTATTTGTATACGGCTGACTCCGGCGGCAGGGTGATGCGCTGGCTCTCTGACAAACCTGAAAAAGGATACAATGTAATATGGTCAGGTACCAAAGTGATAGAAGCAATGACTGTCAGTCCTGATGCTGCATGGCTGGCATGTGGAACCTCAACATCAGAAATCATTATGATACCTCTTACGGGTGATATGCTAAGTTATCAGATCGAAGCCGGCGGAGGGAAAGTAACGGCTCTGGTCTTTTCCGGCACAGGTGAGCACCTTTATTCATCAACAGTCGGAGGTAATGTTGCCGTATGGGATCTTAAAACGCAAACTTCTGCTTTGTTAGAAAATGATAATAAAACAGTAGCATCACTCGATATTTCTCCTAACGGCAGAATACTTGCGGGGCTTACGTTGGACGGTCACCTTTTGCTGTGGCATACCGAGGCCCCGGGCAAACCCTTTATTCTGGATGCCGGTGATAAGATAATAACTTCAGTCAGATTCATCCCCGGCGAAGAACGTTTCGTGACAGGAGACAGGGCGGGTATTATTGACATCTGGAACGCTGACACACATTCTGCTATCAGCACTGTGGAGGGTCATTCAGCCAGCATTTCATCCATCGCCTTTGGCAGGAAGGAGAAGCAGATGGTCACCTCCGATGAAGCCGGGGAAATAAAGCTATGGACTCTGGCTAACCTCTCGCAGCCACCTGTTGTCATCGACGACTGTAAGGAGAGAGCGATGAACATAGCGTTTACCAACGGAGAAAGATCCTTTGTTACCGTAACAGACGCTTCTGTGACCAAGAGACCTTCTCATGTCAGGAATATGACCGGGAACCTGTGCTTAAAAGTGACACGAAATCTGACACCAACAGAATGGTATGCATATGTTGGCAGCGATGTTGATTATGAATCAACATGTCCCGACAAAACTTATAAGATCAATGTAAGAGAGATAAAGAGAGGGGGGCAGTAGGTAAACTTTTACATCCGGATTATGTTCTTGTTTATGGAGGCAGCAGCTTCCGGAGGAAATGTCTATTTTTGCTGCTGTTCTGAACTGAAATTTTTTTACTGAATGAAAGAAAAAAGAGTCCTTTTGATGATACTTGACGGCTGGGGTATCGGTGACGGATCTAAGAGTGACGTCATTGCCTCTACCGGCACACCCAATATTAATGAGCTTAAAGAAGAATACCCCTCATCATATCTCCTTGCCTCGGGTGAGAATGTAGGGCTGCCTGACGGACAGATGGGTAACTCTGAGGTTGGTCACCTGAACATCGGTGCCGGGAGGGTTGTATATCAGGATCTGGTTAAGATAAACAGGGCCTGCCGCACCGGTGAGATACGGTCAAACCAGGTACTCGTTGATGCATTTTCCTATGCCCGTGACAAGAAGGTTAAAGTCCATTTCCTGGGTCTTATCTCTGATGGCGGAGTCCACTCCCTCGATACTCATCTTTACTCTCTATGTGACATGACTATGGAGTACGGGCTAAAGGATGTATATATCCATGGTTTTGGCGATGGTCGTGATACAGACCCCAGAAGTGGTAAGGGCTACATGTCTAACCTGGTTGATCACCTTAAAAAAAGCAATGGCAGGGTGGCATCATTTGTCGGGAGATACTATGCCATGGATCGTGATAAGAGATGGGAGCGTATAAAGGATGCCTATGACCTTCTTGTGTCAGGCAAAGGGAAAGCTGCCAGGAACATAATAGATGCCATGCAGGAATCATATGATGAGGGTGTGACAGATGAGTTCATGAAACCCATTGTGGTCACCGATGACACCGGCAAACCACTCGCAACCATCACTGAAGGTGATGTGGTTGTTTTTATAAACTTCAGGAATGATCGTGCCCGTGAACTTACAATCGTGCTGACACAGCAGGATATGCCTGAATATGGTATGAAGAAGCTACCTCTTCATTACCTGACAATGACGCCATATGATGACAAATTCACAGGTCTGCAGGTTATTTTTCCAAAGGACAATGTTGACAGGACAATAGGGGAGGTGCTCGGGGAGCTTGGGAAAAGGCAGCTTCGGATTGCGGAGACTGAAAAGTATGCTCATGTTACATTCTTTTTCTCGGGAGGAAGGGAGAAAGAGTTTCCATATGAGGAAAGAGTGCTCATTCCTTCACCCAGGGTGGCAACATATGATCTTCAGCCTGAGATGAGTGCATATAAGGTCAGGGATGCAGTGGTAGAAGAGATAGGGAAGATGAAGCATGACTTTATATGTCTCAATTTTGCCAATGGTGATATGGTAGGCCATACAGGTGTCTATGGGGCAATTGAAACAGCAGTAAGGACCGTTGACGAATGTGCCGGAGATGTAGTCAGAGCTGCACGTGCAAATGGATATGAGGTGATTATTATTGCTGACCACGGCAACGCTGATTATGCTGTAAACCCTGATGGCTCGGCGAATACAGCCCATTCTCTCAACCCGGTACCAATATACCTCATCAGTGAAGGGTATAAGAAGGTTAATAGTGGGATACTTGCAGATGTTGCTCCTACTATCCTGACAATGATGGGGCTGCCGGTACCTCCGGAGATGACAGGCCGGTCACTAGTATAACCTATTATGATCCAGATTGATGACACTATAGTTTCGTTGGCGCTCATTGAAAAGAAGTTCTCATGTGACCTCGTTGCATGCAAGGGAAGCTGCTGCCGCTATGGTGACTCGGGGGCACCTCTCACTGCAGAGGAAGCAGCCGGTCTGGAGAAAATTATACCACAGTTAAAATCATTCCTGCGTCCTGAGGGATTAAGAGTGATAGAGACCATCGGTTCAAGCATGACAGATATTGAAGGCGAGCTTGTCACCCCACTTATCAATAACGAGGAGTGTGCCTATACTGTCATTGAGGAGGGAGTCTTCAGATGTGCCATAGAGATAGCCTATTTTGCCGGAGCAGTAACCTTCAGAAAACCCCTGTCATGCCATCTCTTTCCGGTAAGGGTGAGGCAGTACAGGGACTTCAGGGCAGTAAATTATGAAGAGTGGCCCATTTGCAGACCTGCCCTGGCATCAGGCGAAAAGAAGAAAACAGGCCTCTGGGCTTATCTGCGTGAACCGCTTACGCGGGCATTCGGAGCAGAATGGTATGACAGGCTGCGGTTTGCAGCAGAAGAATATTCTAAAAACAAAGATATATGGAAGCGATAAGAAACTACATTCAGGCAAACAGGGAGAGATTTCTGGACGAGCTCTTCGGGCTTATAAGAATTCCTTCTGTCAGCGCAGCCGAGGCTAACAGGAACGATATGGTCAGGGCTGCAGAATACATCCGTGATTTGCTTCTCACTAACGGTGCTGATCGTGCTGAGGTTCATGCCACTGATGGTCATCCGATTGTATTTGGTGAAAAGATTATCGATCTCTCATTGCCTACAATTCTTGTTTACGGACACTATGATGTCCAGCCTCCTGAGCCTCTTGAAAAGTGGACCACTCCTCCTTTCGAACCGGAGGTAAGGGATGGAAAGATCTATGCCCGGGGTGCCGATGATGATAAGGGACAGCTGTTCATGCATCTGAAGGCTTTTGAAATGATGACCGCAACAAACACTCTTCCCTGCAACGTTAAGTTCATGATCGAGGGTGAAGAGGAAGTTGGCTCTGTAAATATCGCATCCTTTTGTACCAAAAATAAGGAAATGCTGCGATCAGATGTGATACTTGTCTCTGATACAACCATGATATCGACAGCGACACCATCTATCACATCAGGACTGCGAGGGCTCTCATACATACAGGTTGAAGTCGAGGGACCTGACCGTGATCTCCACTCGGGGCTCTACGGCGGTGCAGTGCTGAACCCCTGTAATGTGCTGTGCGAAATAGTAGCATCCCTGAAAGACCGCGACGGAAAAATTACAATCCCCGGATTCTATGACAATGTGATAGTACCTACTGCCGCCGAAAGGGCAAAAATGGCTGAGAGGCCATTTGATCAGGAGGTATATATGAAGTCTGTTGGAGTAGAGGCACTTGCAAAAGAGAAAGGCTTCACAGCCCTGGAGAGTGTCGGAATAAGACCCACCCTTGATATTAATGGCATATGGGGAGGATATACAGGCGAAGGAGCAAAAACAATACTGCCCTCAAAAGCCTCGGCCAAGATATCGATGAGACTTGTACCTGACCAGAAGGCTGAAGCTATCGCAGATCTGGCTATAAAGCATATTAAGTCACTGGCTCCTGCAGGTGTAAAAATAAAGGCAGAATACCTGCATGGCGGTCAGGCATACGTTAGCCCCCTGGATACACCCGAATATCTCGCTGCCGAGAGGGCTTACGAACAGGTATTCGGAAAGAGGCCCATACCTGTCAGAAGCGGTGGCAGTATACCGATCATCTCAACCTTTGAGAGTATCCTCAATGTTAAATCAATACTTATGGGATTCGGACTTGAGGGAGATGCCATTCACTCACCAAATGAAAACTATCCTCTCGAGAACCTCTTTGCAGGTATGGAGGCAATACCGTTATATTTCAAGTATTATACAGAGCTGAAGAGGAAAGGATGATATCAGTCGTGATCACTCTTGAGCTTCAGTAGCTCTACCTTTGTTGATGAGCTCCTGAGAACCGTGAAGAGGTGGTGGCCCACCCTGATATTGTCTTTTTGCTTTGGGATATTGCCGTGGACATACAGAATAAGCCCCGCCAGCGTAGTATATTCATCGCTCTCAGGAAGATCCAGGTTGTATTCCTCATTCAGGTAATCAATGTCGAGACGTCCTGAGAAAATAAACTCCTTCTCGTTTAACCGGTTCTCAACGAGGTCACTGGTGTCATGCTCATCCTCTATGTCTCCGACGATTTTTTCAAGCACATCTTCAATGGTTATTACCCCGGCCGTACCGCCGAATTCATCAACCACAAGTGCTATACTCTTTTTTTCCTCGGTCAGCAACCTGAGGACCTTGCTGGCTGTCATCGTTTCGGGAACCACCGGGAGCTTTCTCATCCGGGATTCAATCTCCACTGGTTCCCTGAGAATATCCTTCAGTTCATAATACCCGGCCATGTTATCAATATTCTCACGGAAGAGCAGGATCTTTGAATGGCCTGATTCAATGAACTTATTTCTCAGCTCGCCGGCAGAACAATCCAATGGAAGAGCATCAATCTCAGTCCTTGGAACCATGCACTCACGGGCTTTGATAAATGAGAAATCGAGCGCATTCTGAAAGATCCTCAGGCTATCATTCTCCTCCTCTCTCTCATCTTCGGTCGCAACCATATCATCAACGAAATGATCGAGATCTACCCGTGTAAAAATCCTGTTCTCCTGCTCTTTAACCAGGGTCTTTAATCCGAAGAACATCCTTATGAGTAAATTGCTCATCCATAGCGAGAACTTGCTGAACGGAAGGAAGAGATAATAAAACGTTGCCGCGGGCAGTGCAAAGAACCTGAGAAGAATATTAGGATTCTGCCGGGCAAAATACCTGGGAATGAAGTCGGCAAATAAGATTACAACCAGTGCTATTATTGTGATCTGAATTAGTAATATCACTCCGGCTGAGCTCACCAGGCCGGTCATAGTTCTCTCAATGAATGAGGCTGACAGGATACTGAAGATGACTGTAACGATATTTACGCCGGTAATCATTGCAACATTGAACTGTCCGGGATTGCGGGTAAAGACATTAATAATTCCAGATCCTTTGTGACCTTGTTTGCGGTCAAGCTCAAGCCTGAGTTTATCTGCGGCAAAGAATGCAAGCTCCATCGCTGAAAAGAACGATGTAAGCAGGAGAGCGAAAGCAATGATTATAAGCGGGTTCATTCCGCAAAGTTAGCTATTTTTCCGCTGGCGGTCACGTACCCACGCCAGGGTGAAGGCTGCAACCGACATGACGAGGAAGATCCATGCCCTGCCGAAGCCGTTGATTATCATCTCTCTGACAGTGATTACAAGGCATAGAATGCCGAGTATTACCCATATTATTTCAATTGCCAGAAGTGCCTTTCGATTCATTTTTTATATATATGGTCGCGCTTACGTTCTTGATTTTCCATCTTGTGAGACGCGGATCTGATTCGAATCCTGTACCCATTATGATCTGATCCTTTCCGGTGATCCTGACGAATCTGTCAGACCATACGCTTTCTTTGGGTTCACTCCAGTACAGAAGCTCTGTTTCAAGAATATCTCCATCGGTGTTGACTGCCACAACGCTGTCACGTAACTCCCATTGTTTGTTCTTTTCGGTATAACGTGCAAATTTTGAATAAATGCTTGCCTGGGGCACTGTCTTCTTATCATAGAAAAGCACAGTAAGACCTTCCGGAAACAGCGTATGAGGCTCATCACCTCCTGTGTACTGGTTTATCAGGGGTGAACGCACAACAATAGTGACCTTGCCCGAATCAGAGTACATCGTTTCAATGTTCCTGGCAGAGAGGGAGGGAAGCTCTTTAATTGTCAGTTCTTTCAGAACTTCACTCTTCTTTTCACATGACAAAAGCAAAGCAGTCCCGGTAAGCAGGACTGCATAGATAATTTTAATATATCTTCTCTGGGCAGACACCGTTGTCTATTCTTTTCTGAATCGGATGGTTGTTGATTCATTGATCCATCCGCCGACCTGGTAAGATGCTCCTTCATTTACCAGGCTTCTGAAGAACGACTCCTCTTTGGTAGGGAAGAGTCTGGAATAGATGGCTATTCGTTCATCTGCCTGCTCTTTCAGGGTGGGGTCGGTGTTTCGTGCCCTGATTAAGTAATCAACCACCACCCAGTATACTGTCTGGTTATCGAATGATTCACCAATGCGTGCGCCGGCGTATGACTCGGCAATGATAAAGAGTGCATTTCCGTTTGCATTATCAAGCGAATAGGCTGTTTTTGCAAAATCACGTGCTGCCGGTTTGTTATCTGAGGTAAGTTCAAGTGTTGCCAGCTTGGTCAGAAGTGAAGATTTTGTCAGCGGATTGGACTCAAGTTCAATGGCTTCAGTATAGTATTTTTCAGCTTCAGTGTATTTCTTCCGGGCCATGTTCATTTCAGCCAGCTGTGTGGCCGAGGCTGCAGTTCTTTCAAAATCGTACAGTAATGTTGTTACCTTAAAATAGAGATCCGATTCTTTGCATCCTGCATCGGAAAGAAGAGTACTTACTTTTCTAAGCAATGCAGTGTCTTTTGGGTTGGCATCAACACCGGATGTGAATATCTTTTCAAGGGTTTGACAATCTGCTGCACCGCTTGACTTGAAGACTGCATCTATATTTTTCCTGGCATTAAGATACCGTGCATCATCAGGTTTGTTTAATAGCTGAGGATTGATGGCTGTCATAGCATCAGTATATGCACTGATTACCTCTGGTGACTCAATAACCTTCAATGAGAAACATTTGGCTGCCACAGCCATGTAAAGTGTTGAATAAGTGTGATCAAGGCTCTGCGGCGAGGTTTTGACCACCTCTTTGATAAGATCGAATGACTGTTTGGCATAAGCCGGGTCATTTCCCCCCAGTTCATACAGGGCAATTGCTTTACGAAGGTTATTTGCCGGAGCCTCATTGAAATACCTGGTGCGCTGATCAAGTATCATCAGTATGGTATCAATAAAAGCCTTATTGCCGGTTTTGCGATAGAAATCCTTAAACATGGTTTCACCCTTAATATAGGTGTTTTTTGACGATCCCGGGCATTCGTTGAAGACGGGTCTCCAGAACTGGACTGCCATGTTATAGTCCTTGTTATCGTAATAAGTCGAATAAAGTGATGTGTTGCGGAGACATCTCAGACTGTCGTCACCTCGTCCAAAGGGAGTACCTGTTTCAACGCCTTTCTGTGCAGATGCTGTAAGAGTAAGCGCCGTAAGGAGTGCTCCTGTTAAGATCGTGCTGGCTGTTATTTTCATCTCTTTATAAAATAGTTTAATCATATTTTGGTTTGAGGAACCAGAAGTCGAAGAGACTCAGGCTGGCTCCGACCGCTAATCTTGTCTCCTTGAAGTAGGTCTCTTCAATACTGCCCTTTGTTGAAAGATCTACAAAGAAGGAGGCTCTTGATCTCGATCTTCTCATCGGTATACCCGCTCCAAAAGTTATGCCGTACTCTTTGACCTGCATCCCGTTGTAGAGTGCGTAACTCTCACTATAACGGCCTCCAATGCGGTACTCAATACGATTAAAAAAACTGTAATTTGAGTATTTGTCTGGGATGAATTCTACACCGGCATGAACCGAAATAGCATCACTATAAGTGCCATAGGAACCTGGCAGAGATGCCCCCGACCATGCAGAATATACAATGTCAGCAGCAATAGTGAGCTTCTCTGACTTATTGAATGATATTCCCCCCCGTATCGACCGTGGCAGGATGCTTGTAGTATCAGTCTTATAGAAATAGAGAGTGTCAAAAGCCAGGCTTGAGCTCTGAAGGTTAGAATATCTTATCAGAATGTCATCATACACGGTCTTAAGATTGTACTCGGGAGAGTACGTTATTCCAATGTTGACTGATCTCTCCTTCTTAAGAGGAATCATGAACTGTGCAGATGCCTCATAGCTGATGCCATTCAGCAGTTGGTTCTCCAGCTTCCTGGTATTGAAATAATTATTATCAGCCAGAAAGATGAAGTCATTGTATCTGTTTATCTCTCCGAAAACGAGAAACATGTTTATCCCGGCTGAGAAGTATTTCACCGGACTGAATGCACTCCCAAGGTAAAACTTCTGGTATCCGCCTATGCCTTTGTGCTGTTCAAAAATATCTTCATCATCACCCGATCCACCTTCTAGGGTTGATCTGTCAACAATAGTGTAATATGCATTTGTAAAAGGTAAAAGACCGGTTGACACACCCCAGTTCTTCATGATCGGGAAGCCCATAAGAATGTGCCTGAAATTCATGTTTGAGGAGTAAAAAGTGTTTTCATTGTCCACAAGTTTCACCCCTGCAACGTCAATTGCGAAGTCAAAGATAAATGAGGCTGTATCAATGGCGCTGTATGATGCCGGCGTAAGAAAATTCAGCGTGGTATTGCTCCTGATCCCACTGCTTACACCACCCATAGCCAGAGTCCTGATAGTTCCCTGAAGCTCAAGATTGCCTATGCCATAACGAGCGAACGGTGATGTTACATCTACCTGGCCTGACGAGATTACTGTCTGGAGCGCAGCAAGGCACAGCAGGAATAACTTTCTGGTTTTATACATTATAATCCAATAAATAATTTAAACCATCAGTCACCAGATCAGGGTAAAATATCATTTTCCTGTCTGTGAAAGATGATACTAATTCACCGTCACCACCCGTGATTACGACTGTGAGGGTTTTGTGTCTTTCTTCAAACGTGCGAATATACTCATTTATTTCAAATACGAGGCCCATGATTACGCCACCTGTCATAGCATCTTTTGTTGATCTACCGGGGAAGGAGAATGTACTGCCGGGCTCAGCCAGTGGCAACCGGCCGGTATACTCATGGAGAGCCCGGAATCGCATTGACAGTCCCGGGGAGATACTCCCTCCCTGATATTTTCCATCTGTCATCAGATCAATTGTCAGTGCACTGCCGGCATCTATCACCAGCAGGCTCGTACCCGGTTGATGAAGCATTGCTCCGGCAGCTGCAGCAAGTCGGTCAACGCCCAGGGTTTCAGGTGTCTCATAGTCTACCATGAAAGGATATCGCGACTGCCATGTAAGGCAATGAACCACCGGGGATATATCATGCAGTAAGCTTAGAAGGCCCGTGGGGTCACTATTTACACTTGAGACAATAGCCCCTTTTACTGGTCTTTTACCGATAAGATTCCTGATTTGAGCTATGTCAACCGCTTTGAGCCGCTCCTTATCAATAAGCATCCCGCCGTCGTACAATGCGACCTTTGCAGAGCTGTTTCCGATATCAATGATAAGGTTCATGATTTTTTCGCTGGCGTCTGGCTCTGGGCATGAAACGTACGGATCTTATCAAACAGCGCAATTGCCTGAGAAACTGAAATTATTTCACGAACTGTAAGGCTAAGCCTGTTATTATTCTGTTTCACGCTCATATGGCTCTGTTTTCTGTTTACAAAATTCATCACAGAAACAAAAAGTGAACTGCGATAGAATTGTGATGAAGGGTCGGTTACAAAGTTAGCAACAAGTGTGTCATTTTTAAGAATTATCTTCTCGATTCCCGTTGCCGATGCTGCCCATTTTAGTCTCACAAGATCAAGTAATGCCAGAGCCGGTTCTGGCATTGGTCCGAATCTGTCCCTGAGCCGATCTGCAAATGCAGAAAGTGCCGTATCATCTTTTATCTCGTTGAGCTCCTTGTATAGCCTGACTCTTTCCGGAATACTTGACACATATTCATCAGGTAACATTATTGCGAGGTCTGTATCAACAGTCACATCACCGGCATACTGTTTCCCTGCCTCAGGGGCATCACTCACCGGCTTCATTTTATCTTTCCTGAATATGTCTCCGAATTCCTCATCTTTCAGTTCACTGACCGCCTCATCAAGAATCTTCTGATATGTTTCATATCCCACATCGGCGATGAATCCGCTCTGTTCCCCTCCCAGCAGGTTTCCTGCACCTCTTATATCGAGATCCTGCAATGCAATGTTGAACCCGCTGCCCAGTTCGTAATTCTCCTCAATGGCCCTGAGTCTTCTTCTGGCTTCATGTGTCAGGGTTGATGATGGTGGTGCAAGGAGATAGCAGAAGGCCTTCTTATTTGATCTCCCGACCCGTCCCCTGAGCTGGTGTAACTCGGAAAGACCGAACGTATGAGCATCATTGATGAATATCGTATTGGCGTTTGGGATGTCCAGCCCCGACTCTATTATTGTTGTGGCAAGAAGCACGTCATAATCTCCCCTGATAAATTCGAACATGACATTTTCTACCTCCACACCCTCCATCCGGCCATGAACGACAGCCGTTTTAATTCCTGGGCAGATTCGGTTTATCGTATCCTGCACCGCCCTGATATTCTCTATTCTGTTATTGATGAAAAAGACCTGTCCGTTCCTGCTGACTTCATATACAATGCCTTCACGTATTATCTCTTCATTGAAGCCATGTATCTCGGTTATAATGGGCATCCGGTTGGGCGGGGGAGTGGTAATAACTGACAGATCACGTGCTCCCATAAGCGAGAACTGCAGTGTACGCGGTATTGGGGTAGCTGTAAGAGTGAGCGTGTCGACGCCTGCTTTCAGTTTTTTTAACTTCTCCTTGACAGCCACTCCAAATCGTTGCTCTTCATCGATGACAAGCAGCCCCAGATCTTTGAATTTTACCTCCCTGCCTGTTATTTTATGGGTTCCAATGATTATATCTATCTCTCCTTCAGCAAGTTGCTTCAGGATCCTCTTTTGCTCGGCCGGTTTACGGTGTCTGCTGATGTAATCTACCCTGCAGGGGAAATTTTCAAGGCGCGAAGTGAATGTCTTGTAATGTTGCAGGGCAAGGATGGTTGTTGGGACCAAAACGGCAGTCTGCTTGTTGTCAGTGGCAGCTTTGAAGGCTGCTCTTATTGCCACTTCGGTCTTGCCAAAACCAACGTCACCGCATACAAGACGGTCCATGGGTGTTGGCAATTCCATATCTTCCTTGACCGCAACAGTGCTTGACAGCTGGTCAGGAGTATCTTCATAGATGAATGAAGCCTCAAGCTCACGCTGAAGATACGAGTCCGGTGAAAATGCATAACCACCAGATGCTTTTCTCAGTGCATATAGTTTGATAAGGTCACGGGCAATGTCTTTTACTTTCTTTTTGGTGGCCTGCTTGAGCTTTTGCCAGGCCCCGGTGCCCAGCTTGTTTATTCTCGGCGGCGTATTGTCCTTACCCTTGTATTTTGATATCCGGTGCAGGGCATGTATGCCAACGAAGAGTATGTCATTATCCTTGAATACCAGTTTGATGGCCTCCTGCATACGGCCGTTTACCTCTATCTTTTCAAGACCGCCAAACCGGCCGATTCCGTGATCAATATGCACTATATAGTCTCCCGGATTAAGATCAGTCAGTTCCCTGACAGTCATGCTGTCACGCCGCGTGAAAAAGCCTTTGATCCTGAACTTGTGATAACGGTCAAAGATCTGGTGATCAGTGTATACCGCTATACGAAGGTCATGATCTGTGAATCCCTGGTGAAGATTAAGCAGAAGAGGGTTGAACTCTGCCATGGGATCTGTCTCTGCAAATATCTCTTTCAGCCGCTGCTCCTGCACCTCACTCTCTGACACAATGAAGCTGAGGTACCCCTCTTTTTTGTT
This sequence comes from Bacteroidales bacterium, assembly GCA_025455395.1. Lineage (GTDB taxonomy): Bacteria > Bacteroidota > Bacteroidia > Bacteroidales > VadinHA17 > SR-FBR-E99. The sequence goes on along the minus strand of JALOMO010000033.1, from coordinate 6,374 downwards.
AGCTGCCAGCCTTGAACTAAGCAGTTCGAAGTTCTTATTGAAGGAGGGCTGTGGCTCTGTACGGAATGTAACGTTTATTTCGCCTGCATCGCTGCGCCCGCTTCCGAATGATACCCTGCGGTGTTTTGAACATAACTCCTCAAGATGCCTCCCTGTAATTATTATTTCACGCCTGTCCTTTATCTCACCCCTGGTGCTCCTGGTGGTGGCCTGTGACCATATGCTGTCAGTCTTCTCTATGATGTACTTAAAGTTCTCACTCCATATAATCGAGGAGGGGGGAATGAAGTCAATGAAGCTGTCGGCGCTTTCGTGGAAGGCAAGTTCCTGAATATCCGGTATGACCTGTATCTCTTCAAACAGCTCAAGGGAGAGCTGATCATCAGGGTTGAATGACCTGATTGATTCAATCTCTTCGCCAAAGAAATCGATACGGTATGGCAGCTCAGAGGAATATGAGAATAAATCGGTGATACTTCCTCTCACAGAATACTGTCCGGGTTCATACACAAAATCTGTCCTCCTGAAATTGTACTCCCTCAGAACTTCCTCAAGGAAATCAATTGAGAGCTTGGATCCCTTTTTAATGACAAACGTGTTCTTCCTGAGGCTGACCCTGCTGATGACCTTTTCCATCAGTGATTCAGGGTATGTGACAATGATACATTTTCTGCGGCCGGAGGTAAGGAAATTAAGAACCTCAGCCCTGAGAATAATGTTTGCAGGTTCGGTCTGATCATACATCACTGACCTCTTGTATGTTCCCGGGAAGAAGAAGATATTTTCATTTCCCAGCAGTGAAGTGAGATCATTGTAGAAATATGCAGCCTCCTCCTTTTCAGGCAGAATAACAACATGTGTCGTCGGCTGCTGTGACAGAGCCCCGGCCATGACTATTGCTTTTGCCGAACCTGTAAGTCCATTGATGACCACCGGTTGCATAGAATCGCCTGCCAGCAGTTCCTCCAGCAAGAGAAAGGAGGGGTGCTGCCTGTAATGGTCTTTAAAAACGGTGTTAGACATCTGCCTTGTATAAGGGTGCAAAATTAGCAAAGGCGACTCTCACCTCAAAAAAAAGAGCCAGTGAAATGGAGAAAGAGTATCAGCCAAGCATCTTTTCAAGACGTTCAGTCATCTCTGTTGATCCGCAATAGAGTGGACATCTCTGGTGAAGTGAATCAGGTATTATAGAGAGTATCCTCCTGTTACCGTCAATTGATCTTCCTCCAGCCTGTTCAATGATGAACGAAATGGGATTACATTCATATACCAGCCTGAGCTTGCCTTTTGGGTAGCTCTCTGACGGCGGGTAAAGGAAGATACCTCCTTTAAGCAGGTTACGATGAACGTCAGAGACCAGTGACCCGATATACCTTGACGAGTAAGGTCTCCCTGTGTCAGGGTCATGCTCCTGGCAATATTTGATATATTTCTTTACGCCTTCAGGGAATCTTATATAGTTACCTTCATTGATGGAGTAGATATTCCCTGATGCCGGGGTCCTCATATTAGGGTGAGAAAGGCAGAACTCGCCAATAGTCGGATCAAGAGTAAACCCGTTGACACCATTACCCGTTGTGTAGACAAGCATTGCTGATGATCCGTATATTACGTATCCGGCAGCGACCTGCTTGTCGCCTTCCTGCAGGAAATCCCCTATTCCGGCCTCGGACTCCCGTTCTGAAATTCGCCTGAATATAGAGAATATGGAGCCGACGGAGACATTGTAATCTATATTTGACGACCCGTCAAGCGGGTCCATGCATACCACATATTTCCCCTTGCTGGCAAAAGTTTCGGTGAAGATTACCTCCCTCTGGTTCTCCTCCGAGGCAAAACCGCAGCACTCTCCGCTGGCCTCAAGGGCATCGATAAAAACTTCATCAGCATACCGGTCAAGCTTTTGCTGCATCTCTCCCTGGGGGTTCTCCTCGCCTGAGTTGCCTATTATCTCTACCAGCCCGGCCCGGCGGATCTTGGCATTGACCATCTTGGCTGCCGTGCCGATATGATGCAACAGCGATGACAGCTCTCCGCGAGCATAAGGAAAATCTTTTTGCTTCCTGATGATGAAATCATTCAGGCTGGTTATGTTATAGCTTGACATTGTGCCGGAGTTGGTTAATAACTGACCTGCTCTTTCAATAGTTTAATATTGGCTAAGTTATAAATTTGCGCAAACAAATGAAAGATGAAAGTATTTAAGTTTGGCGGGGCCTCGGTCAGGGATGCCTCGGGTATAAGAAACCTTCATGATATCGTTGCCAGTGAGAACGACCGCCTTGTGGTGGTCGTTTCTGCTCTCGGAAAGACAACAAATGCTCTTGAACAGTTGCACCAGTCATGGCGCAGTAATGACAGCACCATGTTGTCAAAATGCAAGGCAATTGCTGATTATCACCTGGAGATCGCATCCGGTCTGCTGGGTGACAACAGCGTTGAAGTAAGGTCGCTGGGTGAACTTTTCTCATCCTTTTCAACAGACCTGACTGGCAGGATGAAGGGAGATTTTGATCATGACTATGATATGATCGTTTCGATGGGAGAGATATGGTCTACTGTAATTGTTGAGGCATACCTCCAAAGGATGGGATTAAGGACCAAATGGCAGGATATACGTAAGATTTTTGTCACAGACGACAGGTACCGCGATGCCGGGATCCTCTGGGATGAGACATCAGCACTAGTTGCAGAGACATTTAAATTCCATGATGCTGATATCTATGTTACACAGGGATTCATAGGGGCAACATCTTCCGGTGAGGCAACCACACTTGGGCGTGAAGGCTCTGATTATACTGCCGCTGTAATTGCTAACATGACAGATGCAGAGCGAGTGGTGGTATGGAAAGATGTTCCAGGTATTATGAATGCTGATCCTAAATGGCTCCCTTCAACAGTGACACTTGCTCATCTTTCTTATAATGAAGCTGTGGAGATGACCTTCTCCGGAGCCAAGGTCATTCATCCAAAAACAATAAAGCCTCTCCATAACAAGAAGATACCTATGCATGTCAGGTCTTTTGTTGATCGCACAGCTCCCGGTACGGTAATCTCAGAGGAGGCCCCCAAAGGAAAGATGGTGCCAATTATGGTAAGGAAAGATGGTCAGATATTGATATCCGTACTTCCCCGGGATCTCTCCTTTGTCATGGGGGAGAATCTGGCACGACTTTTTCATATCCTTGCATGTCATGGAGTAAAGGTAAACCTTGTCCAGGCCGGAGCAGTCAGCATCAATATATGTGCTGATCATGAGGAGCCCAGGATAGGGAAAGTGCTTGAGGAGTTGAGCAAAGACTACACAATACTCTATAATGACAGCGCAGAGATGCTAACCGTGAGACACTTCACATCTGAAGCAGTGAAGGAAGTATCAGAAGGACGGGAGGTGCTGCTTTCACAGACAACCAGAAACTCGGTAAGGCTGGTGGTCAGGTAGAGCCCGGGGGTGCCTATTTGGCCAGGCTGGCCTGAAATGCTGCCCTGTACGCATAAACCTTACCCTGATTATTGTAAAGTTCATAGCCGAAAACTACCGATTTTGTGATTTTCTCCAACCGGTTTTCAGCAGGATAATATAACCAGTCCTCTGTAAATGAGAGCTTCCCGATCTTAGACCGGTCATCGTTGAACTCTTTTTCCACCTTCCTTACGTCATTCGCGGTAAGAATTTCTCCGGTGTGATAATCGTATACAATAAGCGAACCTCTATAAATGCGGTCGAAGATGCTGTTGATCATTATCTCGCCCTGGTAACCCTCTACCTTCTCAACCTCCCAGGGGTCACCGTCACGATCGGGTCTGACGATTATCTCAGTAACAATGTCATGTGCAACAATAACTGCTCCTTCGGGTGTATCAACCTTACCAGCTGCCGAAATCTCACCTTCTTCGGGGCCCCGGCCTTTGCAAGAGACAATTAATAAGGCAACGATAATGGCTGTTTTTACAGTTTTCATCCACCTGCAGATTTTATCTTTCAAACATAAGCATCTCACCTGATCTCCTTCCGGTGAGAACCCCCTGGTGCAACACCGGGGTGCCGTTGACTATTGTTGTTCTCACCCGGCTCCTGAAAGTAGTACCCTCCAGTGGAGACCATCCGCACTTATACAATATATTGTCTTTGCTTACTGTCCATGGCGAGTCAGGATCAACCAGCACGAGATCAGCCTTATACCCCTGGCGGATGAAGCCCCGTTTGCTGATATCGAATACTATTGCCGGGTTATGACACATTTTTCTTACTACCAGCTCAGGCGTAAGCAGGCCTCTGTGGCACAGTTCAAGCATCATTACAAGGGAATGCTGAACAATGGGAGCTCCCGACGGTGCCCTGAAATATGGCTCTGATTTTTCTGCCATGGTATGCGGAGCATGGTCAGTTGCGATTATATCTATCCTTCCATCTGCTACAGCCCGAACAAGCGCTTCACGGTCGGAAGCTTTCCTTATGGCAGGGTTCCATTTGATGAGGTTTCCCTTTTCAGCATAAAATGAATCATCAAACCAAAGGTGATGAACGCATACTTCTCCTATGATGCGTTTCACAGACGGGTCATGACCCGGTGTAAGCAACCTGGTCTCCTCGGCGGTTGAAAGATGAAGAAGATGAAGCTTTGTTCCGCATCTCTTTGCCCGTTCAACAGCAGATGATGAAGAGGCATAGCAGGCCTCACGGCTTCTTATCAGGGGATGGTATGACGGATCTATATCATCACCATATTCCTCCCTGTATGTTTCCATATTCCTCCTGATGATCTGTTCATCTTCACAATGGCATGCCACAGGCAGGCTCTTCATGCTGAATATCCTGTCAAGTGATTCTTCATTATCAATGAGCATATTGCCTGTCGATGCCCCAAGGAACAGCTTAAACCCTGGCACTCTTGTCGGATCGGCCATTGCCAGCTCGGCGGCATTGTTGTCAGTGGCCCCTATGTAAAATGAGTAGTTGATAACAGACTTTTCCGAGGCGAGCTTGTTCTTCTTCTCCCACTCAGCCAGTGACACCGTCTGGGGAATAGTGTTTGGCATCTCCATGAAAGATGTCACACCTCCGGCAGCAGCGGCAGCACTCTCACTTGCAATATCCGCCTTGTGTGTAAGACCCGGTTCCCTGAAGTGGACATGATCATCTATTATCCCGGGCAGAAGCAATAGTCCTGTTGCATCTATTACCTGCACATCCTTGCCGGAAGGACCCTCACCGGGAGGATAGATGCCTGCAATTGTGTCTCCTGAGATAAGAAGGTCAGCCTCCGTTTTCTTCTCTTCGTTAATCAGGACTGCATTTCTGATCAGGATATGGTTCATAAGAGTTATGGTTGGTAGTTGCTCCTGTTACTCCTCCACCCTGCGGGGTTTTCGGAAGAGGCTGATGATCTTCATACGCAGCACTCCCCAGAGAGCCTCATTGAATATACCTCCGGTCATCTTTGATGTACCTTCCTTGCGGTCAGTGAAAATAATAGGGATCTCAACAATCCTGTAACCCAGGATCCAGGCAGTGAACTTCATCTCGATTTGAAATCCGTATCCTACTGATTTGATATGACCGGGGTTAATGCTCCTCAGTACCTCCCGGCGGTAGCACTTGAAGCCTGCCGTGGTATCCTTGATATGCATACCCGTTATTACCCTTACATATATTGAGGCGATATACGACATAAGTACCCTTCCCAGCGGCCAGTTGACGACATTAACACCCGAGATGTACCTTGACCCAATAGCAAGGTCAGCACCGTCACGGTCGCATGCCTCAAAGAGTCTTACAAGGTCGGCAGGGTTATGTGAGAAGTCAGCATCCATTTCAAAAATATACTTGTAGTCACGCTGAAGGGCCCAGTCGAATCCTGCTATATACGCCCTGCCAAGGCCCATCTTTCCGGGTCGTTCAACAAGGTGAAGGTTGGGGAAGGAAGGAATCATCTCTTTCACAAGCGCCCCTGTGCCGTCAGGCGAATTGTCATCAATTACAAGTATATCGAATGCGACGGGGAGAGATGAGATTGCTGTCACCAGCTGGGAGATATTTTCCTTCTCATTATATGTAGGTATGATTACAAGGTTTGCCATTGGGCGAATTTGATGCTGCGAATTTAATTGATTTTTTCTTAAGGTCAGACTTTTTCATTGGCACCTCAGGTTCATCGTCAGGTAACGATTTGATGGGGCTGTTTCGGGTTACAACTTGAATGAGAGATAAAATATCTTTGAAAATATTTTGGATGTTAAATTGTAACCATTAATTTTGCCACCCCAAATGATATATAAATCATTGGATGTTCTTTATAGTGTGCGCTTATCAGTCCCATAGCTCAGTTGGTTAGAGCGCTACACTGATAATGTAGAGGTCCCCAGTTCAACTC
>JALOMO010000121.1 GCA_025455395.1 Bacteroidales bacterium | reverse complement strand
CGGTAGGTCCATTGGTTAAATCGTGGGGATTTGGCCCTGATGCTATCAAACGGTTTGATGAGACCATGCTTGATTCACTTCTTGCACTTGTGGGTATGGAGAAGGTGAGGCTTGAGGGTGAGCGCCTGGTTAAATCTGATCCTGACATGTTCATAGACATGAATGCAATTGCCCAGGGGTATACAGTAGATCTTATCATAAACTTACTGGCTGCTAAGGGCATTAATGATTGCCTTGCGGAGGTCGGAGGCGAAGTGCGGACAGCAGGTGACAAAGGAGGCCAGGGATGGCGGATTGGCATTGACAGGCCTGCTGACGGCAACTATGAACCGGGAGCCGACCTTAAGGCCGTCGTCAGGCTTGACGGACTCTCATTGGCAACCTCGGGAAACTACCGTAAGTTCTTCATTGAAAACGGCATAAAGTATTCTCACACGATTGACCCCGGTACCGGCTATCCGGTGAGGCATACCCTTCTGAGTGCTACCATCGTTGCACCGACAGGTGCCGTGGCTGATGCCTGGGCTACCGTATGCATGGTTGCAGGTAAGGATGAGGCTGTAACATTCATTGAAAAGCACGACTTTCTTGAAGGTTACCTGATATGGTCCGATGAAAAGGGTGAGATGAGGAGCTGGATATCGGAGGGACTCAAGATCAGGATAGAGGAACCGTGAATCAGGTTGTCGGTTGTCAGTTATCTGTTATCAGTTATTGGTATGGTTAACCGATAACAGAAAACCGACAACTGAAAACATATGTACTATCCTAGTTACCCGAGCATCCGGCACATCCGGCTGCATGTTGAGATGGCTTACATCCTACATCGGTATGCTGCGCACATGTGATACCGCGCTTACGCATCTCCTTGTTATGGCTTATATGTGTGTCAGGGAACCTGCCGCCGCGTTTGAACAGCATACTGACAGCCATCGCTAACAGGGCGAAACCAATAAGCACAGATGATATAATAAGGAGTTTTATGAACATAACATCAATTATTAAGTGCGAAGATAATCATCAGTATAACAGCTGGCACACTCTGATTGTTCTTTCCTCTCAATTTTCCTGAACACCCCTGTCGATTATTATTTCACGGTCTTCAAGGTCGGCTGCCTCCAGGGCTTTTGCATGCTCCTCAGGAGTGTAACGTCTTATTTTTATGTTCATTGAGGCAATGAAGACGCTCATGAAGGGACTGATTATATTGAAGAAGCAATAGGGTGCGTAAGCCCAGGTAGAGACGCCAAGGACGGTTGACTGGGTAGCGCCGCAGGTGTTCCACGGCACAAGCACCGAGGTGACCGTCCCAGAGTCTTCCAGTGTCCTGCTGAGAAGTTCCGGCTTGAATCCCATATCCCTGAATTTTTTGGCAAACATCCTCCCGGGGACTACTATGGCAAGGTATTGGTCTGATGCGGTGATATTGAAGAAGAGACATGTTGCTACAGTTGAGCCTACAAGTGTCCCGGCATTATGCACAAAACGCATCAGTTTGCCTGTGATCGTCTTGAGCATACCCGAGGCCTCCATTATGCCTCCGAAGACCATGGCACATATAATGAGCCACACTGTATTGAGCATGCCGGCCATCCCCTTTGTCTTCATGAGCTCGTCTACTGATGCGTCTCCTGTAGTCACAGACACACTACCGAACATTGTCTTTGTGACGGCGATGTATGCCTGTTTCAGGTAGCTTCCGTCTGTGGCTGCCACCTCCTGAAGGATTTGAGGCTGGAAGATGATCGCACATATAGCGCCGAGCAGCGTGCCGGCAAGCAGTGAAGGCAGAGGAGGTACCTTTTTCACGATGATAAGGATCAGCATTGCCGGTACAATAAGCAGTACCGGTGTGATGTTAAATTTTGCCTTAATGGCAGCCTGCACTGCCGCTGCGCTTGTGGCGCTGTCAGTGTGGTCACGCAGGAAACCGATAAAAAGGAAGATAATAAGAGTTATAATCCATGTGGGGCCGGTAGTGATTACCATATACCTCACATGTGTGAAGAGGTCAGTGCCGGCGACGGCCGGGGCAAGGTTGGTGGTGTCAGACAATGGAGACATCTTGTCTCCAAAATAGGCTCCTGATATTATTGCACCGGCGATCATAGCCTCGTTAAACCCCAGGGCTTTGCCGATGCCAAGCAGGGCGACACCAATTGTAGCAACGGTAGACCAGGAACTCCCTGTCGAGATTGAAACAAGGGAACAAATGAAGACACTTGCAAAGAGGAATATTTTGGGATGAAGGATCTCGAGCCCGTAATAGATGAGCATAGGTACCACACCGCTTATCATCCATGTGCCGGCAAGAGACCCGATGAGGAATAATATAAGTATCGCCGGCATGGCAGTGCCGATGCCTTTGATAACCTTGTCTCTGATATCCAGCCATTTATGTCCCAGTGAAACGGCTATGACACCTGCTACTGCTGCTGCAAGAATAAGCGCTATCTGGTTGGCTCCGGAGAGAGTATCGTCCCTGAAGAATTTTACGTTCAGGGTAAGGAGCAGTATCAGTACTGCCAGGGGCAGCAATGACTGGAGCATTGTGGGAGTCTTTATTTTATCAGGCATAGATTGCTTTTAGCATTGTGATTCGCAATTTACCATTTTTAATTATTCTAACTTTATTGTAAAATCGCATATCATAACATAAAATCGACGTGAGAATAATATTATCAAGGTTTACTTTGCTTATAACAGCAATTATTATGCTTGCCGGATGCAACAGGGTAATTTCAACTGACATCCTTATTGCCGGCGGTGGCGCCAGCGGCACTGCTGCAGGCATTCAGGCGGCGAGGATGGGGGTAAGTGCCGTGATAATTGAAGAGCACGAATGGCTTGGAGGTATGCTTACCAGTGCTGGCGTCAGTGCCGTTGACGGCAATTACAATCTCCAGGGAGGAATATGGAGGGAGTTCAGGGATTCTCTTTCATCATACTACGGAGGAGACTCCCTGCTGAAGACCGGGTGGGTCAGCAATGTGCTGTTCGAACCCTCTGCCGGTGACCGGATATTTAAAAGCATTGTTGCGGCCGAACCCTTGCTGACGGTCTCATTTAACTCCTTTGTGGAGAAGGTCACAAAGAGGGCTGACGGATGGAAGGTTAAGGTTAAGGTTGAGGCTCCGCCTTCGCTGAAGCTACGGCGGACGAAGAAGGTTCCGCCTTCGCTGAAGCTACGGCGGACGAAGGAGGCTGAGATTAAGAGGGTTGTTTATAAGACTAAGGTATTGATTGATGCCACCGAGCTTGGTGATGTTGCTGCCCTGTGTGGAGTACCCTATGATTTGGGAATGGATTCACGAAACGTTTCCGGAGAGGATATTGCCCCGGAAGTTGAGAACAATATTATTCAGGATATGACATTCGTGGCTATACTCAAGGACTACGGGCATGATGTGTCGATTGAGGAGCCAGATGGGTATGACCCCTCACTCTATAATTGCTGTTGCATTAATCCTCTATGTGAAGGTCCTGATGGCAGGAACAGGTTGTGGCCATGTGAGTCGATGATGAATTACGGAAAGCTTCCCAACGGCAAGTACATGATCAACTGGCCCATTGAGGGTAACGATTATTACCTGAATCTTGTTGAGATGAGCAGGGAGGAGCGGGAAGAGGCCCTTAAAGCTGCAAAGAATCATACAATGGGTTTTCTCTACTTTATGCAGCATGAACTGGGGCTCAATACACTTGGTCTGGCAGATGATGAATACCCGACACCTGACAGGCTGCCATTTATTCCCTATTACCGTGAGTCACGCAGGATACACGGAAAGGTAAGGTTCAGTATGAATCATATCACCCATCCCTATGACCAGCCTGAAAAGCTGTACCGCACTACAATCGCTGTCGGCGACTATCCTGTTGACCATCATCACGGAAGGTATTCAGGCACTGACTCACTTCCTGATCTTAATTTCTATCCTGTCCCTTCATACGGACTACCAATGGGTGTTATGATTCCCGAGAATACTGATGATCTTATAGTTGCTGAGAAATCGATATCAGTAACGAACATTGTCAACGGCACAACACGTCTGCAGCCCGTAGTTTTGCAGGTCGGCCAGGCAGCCGGTGCATTGGCAGCCATTGCAGTCAAAGAAGCAATAGGGGTTTCTGAAGTTTCTGTCAGAGATGTACAGAACCAGCTTCTTTCTGACGGAGGATACCTGTTGCCCTATCTTGATGTATCGCCTGATCATTTCTGGTTCAGGGCACTGCAGAAAATTGGCGCCACCGGAATCATGAAGGGTATTGGCCGCAGTTCGGGGTGGAGCAACCAGACCTTTTTCAGGGTTACCGACACCTTGTATTTAACGGAGCTTAATGGGCTGAATGAATTTTATCATTCAGCTACCAGATTAACAGAGACTCCGGTTACCACCAGCGAGGCAATAGAGCTGATCCGTGCTGTTGCAGTCACGTCAGGAACAGAAATCAGAGAGGAGGAGGTTAGGGGTGCGTTGCAGCTTATCGAGGCTGCAGATGCTGCTGCTGATCGCATTATTCTAAGGGGTGAGATGGCTGTACTCATTGATGCCCTGCTTGATCCGTTCAACAGGTTTGAGGTTGATGTAAAAGGCAATCTGAAATAGGCTGTTTCTCATCTCTGTTTTTTTTGTCTTCTCTTGATTTTGCTGCGCGGAATTATTATCTTTATTTGTTTGATCACTTACAAATGGGGCATTATCCTGACATATTCAGCATCAACCCCGAGGACAAGATACCGGGCAAAGGGAGAGTACTGATATCAGAACCCTTCCTGACCGATCGTTTCTTCAACCGCACCATAGTTTTCCTTACCGAGCACACCGCCGAGGGTACTGTAGGGTTCATACTGAACCGTGTTATTGACCTGCAGGTGAGCAGCGCCGTTGAAGGGTTCGACGGATGGGATGAGCCTCTCTCCGTAGGAGGGCCGGTGGCACCAGACACGCTGCATTACCTTCACACGCTTGGTACAAAGGTGCCGGGCAGCGTGCCCGTTGTGCCAGGCATATGGTGGGGAGGAGAGATTGACGCCCTGCGCAACCTCATTGCTACCGGTACTATAGACCGCGATCAGGTGCGCTTCTTCCTCGGGTATTCAGGCTGGGAGAAGGGGCAGCTGAAGCGTGAGCTGAATGATAACTCATGGATGATTGCGAAGGTGCCACCAGAGGTTATTATGAAGAGCCGGGGCAACGTCTGGCGCGACGTATTGCGTTCGCTGAACAATAAATACCGTATCTGGGCTGAGTTCCCGGAGTCGCCTGAGATGAACTGACTGCTGGTCAGTGCATTATCTTAAAAACCAGCTCCCTGAGCAGGTCTCCCGTATCACTGCCTGCCTCACCGAATCCCTTTGCCTTAAGATCATATGACCTTATGAGGCTGATTATATTCATGCATGCTCCGACGTTATATATCGACGCCGCTGTCCTGAAATCTTTCACATAACCCGGGTATGTCTTAAGCATGGCTACGACATTGCCGTCAGTCTTGTCCTTCAGGGTGTGAAAGACAAGAACTTTGGTAAAGCTTGAGAAGAGAACGGGAAAGATCAGAGGGATGATCTCCTTCTTTGAGTGACCGGCATAATAGTTCACCACCCTGGCAGCCTTAAGCGGATCACGATAGACGATCGCCTTCCATAGTTCGTTGGGTGTGTAATCCTTGCTGATACCAATGCTCTTTTCTATAAGAGCCGTGTCAATGCGGGGGTTCTCCTTCGGGAGCGAAATAATCAGCTTCTCAAGCTCGTTGGCTATTTTCCCAAGGTCATTACCAAGGAATTCAGAGAGCAGTCTTGAGGCATCAGGGCCAGCCATAATGCCCCTGTCAGTAAGGTACCTGTCTATCCAGCCAGGTATCTGGTACTCAGGGACCTTCTCAGACTCAAAGTACCATCCTTTCTTTGAGAGCGACTTATAAAGGGCCTTTCTTCTGTCAAGATCTTCATATTTGTATGCAATGACAAGGATGGTAGAAATTAGAGGGTTATCAATATAAACCAGGAGGTCATCTATCTTCTTCAGCTTCTGTGCTTCACGCACTATTACCACCTGCTGGTTTGACATCATAGGGAAGCGACGGCAGGTCTCGATGACCTGGGTCACACTTACATCCAGTCCGTAGAGAACCGTCTGATTGAATGATTTCTCAGACTCATCAAGCACCTTATCCTCGATGAAGTCGGTTATAAGATCAATATAATAAGGCTCTTTCCCGGCGAGGAAATAGACCGGCTTGTATATCTTATTCCGGAGGTCTCTAATTATCTCCTTGTAATCAGCAGCCATCAGAAGCGCAGGTGTTTCACAGAGATCCCGTTATCCTTTATCTCTGTCAGGGCCTCGATCCCTATTCTCAGATGTGTTTCCGTGAAGCTTGAAGTGACCTTGCGGTCGCTGGCTTCGGTCTTAATACCGGCCGAGATCATCGGCTGGTCAGAGACGAGAAGGAGTGCACCTGTGGGTATCTCGTTGACAAACCCCACTGTAAAGATGGTGGCTGTCTCCATGTCAATGGCCATGGCGCGTGACTTGACAAGATATTTCTTGAACCTGTCGTCATATTCCCATACCCTTCTGTTGGTGGTATAGACTGTCCCCGTCCAGTACTCGAGTTTGTTTCTTGTGATAACAGCTGAGACAGCGCTCTGCAGCTTGAATGCAGGGAGGGCAGGTATCTCGATGGGCAGATAGTCGTTTGAGGTACCGTCACTGCGTATGGCAGCAATGGGAAGAATCAGGTCACCAAGCTTGTTCTTCTTCTTTAGCCCTCCGCACTTTCCGAGGAAGAGCACTGCATGCGGTTGAATGGCGCTGAGCAGATCCATGATGGTTGCTGCATTGGGGCTTCCCATCCCGAAATTGATGATTGTGATGCCGTCAGCTGTCGCGCTCGGCCAGTTTTTATCGCGCCCGTCAACTGGCACATCATGCCACTTGGCAAAGAGCTCGACATAGAGTGTGAAGTTCGTAAGCAGAATGAAACTCCCGAATGATTCCAGCTCCTTACCGGTGTATCGCGGCAGCCAGTTGTTCACTATATCTTCTTTTGTTCTCATTAGCTTCGGTGCTGTTTTTTTATATTTGTCACATAATAGTGTTACCAAAAATACAACAAAAGTTGAAACCACTGAAACTGCCTCACTGTTCAATGCGCATAAGAGAGAGCCCGGAGGGCAGCTTAATATATGACCCGCTGAGGCAGAAGTGGGTTGCACTGACACCCGAGGAGTGGGTCAGGCAGCATTTTGTGAACTACCTTACCGGCCATCTTAAATATCCACCCGGATTAATTCAGGTAGAGGCTTCATTCAGACTTAACACTATGTTACGACGGGCTGACATACTGGTACATGACCGCTACGGAGAACCTGTATTGATAGTTGAATGCAAAGCACCGGAAGTGAAGATCAGCCAGGCTGTATTCGACCAGGTCATTAACTATAACTTTAGCTACGGTGTTAAATATCTCGTTGTCACCAATGGAATGAAACATTATTCAGGGAAGATTGACAGTGCAGCAAACACATTTACGCTTCTCGATCATATACCTGATTATGAATCTGTTATTGCACCAGAGCTATGATTGAAGTGACATGTGCACTGATACGTAATGATGAGGGGTTCGTTCTGGCAGTGCGCCGCGGCCCCTCTATGGACAATGCCGGCAAGTGGGAGTTTCCGGGGGGTAAGATCAGGCCGGGGGAGGATCATGAGGACTGCATCATCAGGGAGATAGACGAGGAGCTTGGAATAAGCATTATCATTACCGGGAGGCTTGATATATCTGAGTATGACTATGGTGATAAGCATATAAGGCTGATACCTTTCATCTGCGAGACACTCTCATCAAAACCGCAGCTCAGAGAGCACGGTGAGTACCGTTGGCTGAAGCCTCAGGAGCTTGTCATGCTTGACCTGACGGCTGCTGACATACCGGTGGCCTTACAGTATGCAGCGAGCTATGGATCAAATGAGGGCAATTCACAATCAGAGGCTGCTGAAGCCATCAGTACGGTGGAGGCAGGTGATGAGATGGCGAAGCTGATGGGCCGCGTCTCCAGTGTAGAGGAGATCACGATGATAGCCCATTCGGCTGTTAATGACCCGGTGCTTCTCTCACAGCTGGTGACATTATCTTCAAGCCACGAGAAGAGGGTTGGCTTCATGGCATCATGGGGGCTGTCAAAGGTGGCAGATATTAATACAGCTGTGCTCGTACCTTACCTGCCGGCACTGATAGATGCACTCCCTGACGCAGCCAATGAGAGCGTGCAGAGATCGTTCATGCGGGTCATAATGAAGTGCGATGTCAGCCAGATACCTGTCTCGCATCACGCGAAGCTTATAGAGTACTGCCTTGCTGCCATGCGTGATACCAGTGTGGCGGTGGCTCCGAAGGCGTACGGCATGGAGATACTTGCCTCATTCTGCAAGTTCTATCCGGATATGTCAAACGAGGTGACAGCTGCAATACAGATGGTCATCAGCGAGGCTTCTGCAGGGGTGAAGGCCATGGGGCGTAAGGCGTTGAGGAGAATTAAGAATTAAGAATTAAGAATTAAGAATTAAGAATGGAGGGATAGAAATTTGCGATTTGCGATTTGCGATTTGCGAATTGAAGACCGAAGACGGAAGACCGAAGACGGAAGACTGAGGACTGAGGACTGAGGACTGGAGACCTTCAGACCTACTTCAACGTCTTCTTTATCCACTCCGTCATCAGCTCCAGGGCCTCAGGAGAGAAGGTCTCCTCTATTGTTATATACTCTGACGGGGCGCCGGTGGTGCAGTGCTGAAAAAGATGGTTGTGCATCGGAAAAACCACTGTCTTTACTTTTCTGTTGCCTCCTCTTTTTAAAGCATCCTTTATTGCTGGCAGGTTCTGTTCGTAATTCACCTGCATGTCCTTGTCACCGTTGAGCGCCAGAACAGG
>JALOMO010000032.1 GCA_025455395.1 Bacteroidales bacterium | reverse complement strand
CTGGAAACCATGGTTAAGCCCACGGACCGGGTGCTTCTTGTCAGTGACGACAACACCCGGTCTCTCGGGAAGGCTCAATACTTCATTTGTAGTAAATGCTATATTGAATTCTGTATTCCAGGAAAAGTCACTTTTGCTAATATTCTTGGTTAACAGGGTGAATTCATAACCCCAGAAAGCAACTGATCCGATGTTCATCTCAATTGTATTAAATCCGGTTTCCCTTGGAAGCTGCATTGAGATTAAAAGGTCATCACTCAACTTATAATAATAATCGAAAGAAAACTCTATTCTCTCCCTCCGAGACAGTCTCATATCTATTCCGGCACCGTACTGTGAAGTTTTTTCCCATCTTAAGCCCTGATTTGGCATCTGGGTGGCCCTTATCCCAGCATTGGCACCATACGGATATGTTGCTGCATAAACTCCCTGAGCAGTATATCTTCCAACATCATTGTTGCCAGTTTGACCATAGGATAACCTTAGTTTCATGAAGCTGAACAGATCATTAAGGTTCAACATGAATGGTTCCTTTGAAATTATCCATCCGGCCGAAAAACTTGGAAACAGTGCATATTTATTATCACTGCCGAATTTTGAAGAACCGTCATATCTGATAGATGCAGATAATAGATATTTGTCTTCAAAATCATAAAGAACCCTTCCAAATTGACTTATAAGGAGCTCCTCGCCTTCGGAAGAAGATGCACTGGATGGTGTCGGTGCAGCATTCAATGTTGGTATATTGTCAGTCGCCGCACCATAAGCAGATGCACTTGCATTGTAGCCTCCCATATAAAGATTCGAATATCCGGCCAGGAGCGAAAGATTGTGACTTTTTGGAAGCTTTTTAAAGTCATACTGCAACAACAGTTCATATTGCCATCTGTGACTTACATCCCTGTTGAAGTTTGCAGGGCGCTGTTTATTAAATTGATGAGATTTCTCAAAATAATCTAGTGAATATAGTTGGAAATAATAATTACCACTAGGCCTGAAATGGAGACCGTTTATTATTTCCCAATCACCGCTTACGCCCAGGGTCGCTCGTTGATTTCTACGTTCAACATCCCGCGTATACTGGTACCATTCCGGATTGACCATGGTTGCGTTTTCGCCCCAGCCAGGAGTACCATCCGGGAAATATTCCCTTATGACCCGGTTATTGAATACCCCCCTTGTAAAAATATTTGCTTCATTCTCAAACTGATTGGTTGTACTTGAAGAAAAATCCAGATTAGTATTAATTCTCACTTTGCTGCTCAGGGCAAAACTCGTATTGTTTCTTATTGTCCACCTTTCATAGTTTGTTGACAGCGCTACCCCTTCCTGATTGACATAGCCAATCCCTGTATAGGTGGTAACATTATCGGTGCCCCCGGTGACAGACAAATAATAGTCTGACATCAGTGCTCTCTTAAACAACTTATCCTGCAGATCATTATCCTGGAAAACAAGCGTTTTCGTAGGATCAAGAGGATCCTCCAATGAATGCCAACCTTCAGGCACTTCTTCTCCCGCATTTAGGTACCTTGTGGTCCATGTGCTGGTTTCGTCATTGAAAGCGCTAACGGGCGCCTTTTGGGTTAAATAGGCCTTGCTTGCAGGTGGCGATGCGTTGGCTGCAGGTCTCATTATTTCCAGGAACTGTTCGGCAGTAATAGTCTCTATTGTCCTTTCAAATTCCTGAAATCCAACTGTATAATTGAAATTAATGGCTGCCTTGCCTTTTTGCCCTGATTTGGTAGTTATGAGAATAACCCCGTTAGAGGCCCTGGCTCCGTAAATCGCTGTTGCCGCTGCATCTTTAAGAACGTCAACGGATTCAATGTCCATAGGATTAATATCCCCTACCGGCCTCGGAAATCCATCAACAATGTACAGGGGTTCATTGCCCTTTGTTATGGATGACCCTCCTCTGATGGTAACTTCAGGCTGACCACCAGGCTGACCCGATTGCTGCAAAATAGTTACACCGGCAATTTTTCCCTGTAATCCTTTTAAAAGTGTCGGTACCGGGACCTCTTCAATTTCTTCTGCACCGACCGAAGCAATAGAGGCCGTTACTTTCTCCCTGGACTGTGTTCCGTAGCCGATGACCACCAGCTCATCCAGACCAACCATCAATGTACTCATTGTAACATTAATTGTTGTCTGCACTGTAACCAGGACTTCCTGCGTTTCCATTCCGACAAATGAAAATACAAGATAAGAGTTGCGATTGGCACTGATTGAATAAGAGCCATCTGCATTCGATAAGGTCCCGATTGTTGTTCCCTTAACAGTAATGCTTACACTCGGGAGACCTTCTCCGGATTCATCAGTTACCCTTCCTGAAATTAATAGATCCTGGGAAAACAGAATCGCTGATCCGGCTATGAGGAATAGCAGCATCAGCAGGATCCTCCTTTTCCTCTCAGAAAACGAGTTACTCGAAGCAACTTGCAAGATTGTTTTTCTCATTTCAATGGTTTTTTGGTTATCATGTTAACTAGGATTTATAAATATTGATCTGAAAATCTTTTATTACATCGGTTGGGCTCTCTGATCGTTGTGACATTGTCCTTCTGCTCTCAATGAAGCAGAGATAAGCCCTGAACTGTTCGACCATGCAATTATTAAAACCTTCTCTGTCACCATTCTTAAGGCAGTTTACCAAATCCCTGTGCGATACAAGTTTGCCGGATTTTGCAATTCCAATGTTTATTGGCAGAAAATAATCCTTGAACTTATTATTAAGGAATAAAAGGACAGGATGTATTATCTCCTGAAATTCAATAATGGTATCATTGCCTGTAATTTCATACAGCTTGGAATGAAATTCATACTCGCTTTCATGTGAGTATTCTGAAAACTCGTTCTCAGCTCCGCGCTCAACTATCTCTTCCAGGTCCTGGAGATGCTTTTCATTAACATTCTGAAATACAAGATCTGCAATGCCTATTTCCAGGCTGATTCTGAATCCGAGAAGATCCAGCATCATCTCATCGCTTAGCAGCATGGTGTTAATCACCCTCCTGAATCCACTCAGGATTGACGGCTCGGTTAGAACCATTCCCCTTCGCGGACGAGATTCAATCAAACCTAACATCCTGAGCCTGCTCAGCGCCTCTCTTATAACGCTTTTCCCAACCCCGATAGCTTCAGCAAGCTTCTGCTCCCCGGGAATGGAATCACCTGGCTTGAAATGCATCGTCCTAAAGTAATTATTCAGTGCTTCTTCAACCTGATCTACCAGACTTACCTGCTGCTCAGTAATCTTCAGATTATACACACTTATATTATTTATCCGATAAATATAAGAAATAAAATTTATTTTCTCCAAAAGATTTTCAAAATAAATAACAATGAATATATGGTTAAAAGGTTTCTAACTCACGTATAAGCCAGATTTAATGGATTTTACAAAAAATAAAATGTTGTGATTATACTATGATCTGATCTACCGCGTTGCATTTTAGTGATACACAACCTTCCAGTGCTATTCTTGTTCACTGCCTTATCCAGGGCAGGAATCATTACCGAATGGGGATCCTGTAACATATAGAGTGCCCCAGCTCAGATCACCTGATTCAAGTGTTAAGTGATTCTTCACTTTTTATTCAGGGGCATTTGAGTGCCGACCCTGTCAACGTTGATAGGTCAGGGAGATGTTCAAACTGACTGATGCTACATCTGAAATTGCCTATCAGCCAATCATTTGTTCATATAAATCTTGATGGAATTGATCCGGATGGTTAAATTTCGCAAGATGGTTAACGCAAAAGAAGTCCACCTTAACAGTGATAAGTTTATACGGCAGTTACGTTATTGCAATTTCTTTATTGTCTTGAAGTGCTCTGTCATTGCGAAACCTGCTCTCTTACTATCGCGCATTCACTTCAATAAATCGCCATATGACTCAAATTGCCCTGCCATCCCCTTTAGAAATGCTTCCTTATCTCCGTTCTTAATACATTCAACCAAATATTTGTGACTGACGAGCTTACCTTCTTTCTTAAGCTTAATGTTATTTTCAATTATATAGTCTTTATACTTATTTTTGAGGAAAACGAATATTGGATATATAATCTCCTGAAATTCAATAACAATTGGATTGCCTGTTATCTGGTACAGCTTTTTATGAAATTCATAATCATGTTCAACAGTGTAATCATTATAATCGTTACCGTTTGCCCTACTAAGAATCTCTTCAAGTTCACTAATATCTTCAGGTTTGATTTTTTTAAAAATTAGCTCCGTAATCCCCACTTCTAAAGCTAGTCTGTATCCAAGAATGTTGAACATTACTTCTTCTCCTAAAATAGATGGGTCAATTACCCGCTTTAGTCCCGAAAACAGCGGGGGTTCTTTCAAGATCATTCCCCTGTGAGGCCTTGACTCAATAAGACCCACCATTCTTAGTCTACTAATCGCCTCTCTTACTACGCTGATCCCTACACCTAATGTGTCCGTCAATTCCTGCAATGTAGGCAGAGAATCTCCTGGACCCAAACCTTTTGTTTTAGAGTATTTTAATATTTCGCTTTCTATTTGATCGACCAGTGAGACTTGCTGCAAAGACTTCCTCATATATATATATACAATGATTTGGCGGCAAAGTTAATAATTAGAGTTCTTGATTCCTAAAATTGTTCGTTAAACTATTAAATAAGAATGGAATGTGGAAGAGTTGTGTCTTAGCCCCCTAAACATCTGCAGGGCTTTTCAGGGGCACTTAGAAAGCTGAAGTGCCCTTCAATGCTACTGGGGGGGTAAATTCCTTTACACAAGAGTCACTAATGACATAATGCATCATTGACTTGCGGCTTGGAAGAAGCCTTCTTAGTAGTTCTTTTCTACAAGCATTGAGCATGAAACTTTCACAATCTCCCGGCAGTATTCAAAATTGCAGCCTGAGGTGAGGTCACTGGCTGTATGATAGGTGCTCCCTGGCTCGCTCTGATGGAAGAATAAGGGTTTGTAGCCGTACATGAAGAACGGATAGCTGTCACTTCGCTTATAATTGGTGTTATCAGTATATGATACCAGAGATGTGTTCACCGCGCACAGTCTCACCGCATCATTTTTCAGTCCGACTGAGTTATCGTAATGGATAATGTTGACGTACCATGGAGTCAAGCCCGGGTTTGTGAGATAAGCAATCATGTCATGGTTTAGCATCATTACCATATTATCACCATTTGCCGCTGCTTTGGCAGCATAATCCCTGCTGCCGTGCAGCCCCAGCTCCTCTGCGCCAAAGGCCACAAAACGAATGGTATACTTTGGTTTGAACCTGAATTTTTTCATCAGGCGGGCTATCTCGAGAGCGGCTGCCACACCGGAGGCATTGTCGTTTGCACCAGGCACGATGGCAAACGGATCGCCGATCGAGACGATATTATCATAATGGGCCCCGATCACACTCACGCTGTCAGACGAGCTTCCTTGAAGGGTGGCAATGACATTATACTGCAATGTTGTGTAAGTTGTGCCCCGGTATGTGCTGGTCAGTGAGAAGGAATCAAGCTTTGTGTCAGGGTACCCGAAGGCAATGAACCGGGCCTTAATCTGCCTGGCAACCTCCCGGTGGTTATCAGCCAGTGCGAATCTTGTACCCATATCCTCGAGCCACCTGACATATGATTCAAGACTGTCAGCCCTGACCGCGGCTGCCATGTCACTGACAAATTCATCGCGCTCCTCTATCGGGTCTTTCTGGCAGCCCGCTGCCAGAACCAGTAAAATAATCAATATGAACGCCCTTGTTAAATGATGCATTTACCCCTGATTGTAATTAAATGTGAAGGTAAAAGTAGCTTTTAATCAGAAATAATTAAAATAGTTGATACCAGAGATGCAGTCAGGTTCCCCCGAATTATGACAGACTTTCTCTTCGATTATTTCCGGGGAATTTATTAAATTGCCTGATTAACCAATCATTTTCAAAATGAGACCTATTCCGCGAAGAAAATTCATTCAGAGTTCTGCTCTGGCTGGCGGAGCGTTGCTGGTGCTTCCAGGATTGAAAGCATGCACATTCATTGATTCCGGCTCATCGGGAAACTACTTCCTTAAAGAATTCGGGATCGATGAAACGCTCTGCCGTAAACTGCTGGCGAAAGCACTTTCGAGAGGAGGTGATTTTGCTGACCTTTATTTTGAGTTCACATTGTCCAACTATCTTGGACTTGAAGATGGCAAAGTGAACCAGTCATACGGCAATATTTCACTCGGCGTCGGGATCCGAACCGTGAAGGGTGACCAGATAGGCTATGGCTTCACACAGGAACTTACCGAGGACTCAATGATGTCTGCGGCAGCAACAGCGGCTACATTATGTGACATGACCGCCACTACTGTCGGGTCCTCATTTGCACGGCCGGCGACAGGAAACTACTATCCTGTTGCTGCTGATTTCAATGGCATCGCTGCTGAATCAAAACTGCCACTGATACAGGAGCTCAACAAGAGATGCTTTGCCCTCTCTCCCGAGGTAATTAAAGTGAATGCCGGATTTCAGAGCAGCGTAAAACGTATTCTTATAGTTACAAGCGACGGGGTGATGGCTGAAGACATTATTCCCGGAGGCTTCATCTACTCTTCCGTGGTGGCTGAGAGAAACGGAAAGCGTGAACAGGCATTCTGGAACCTTGGCGGGCATCGTGATTTTTCATACTATACTGATGAGATACTAAATGAAGTAGCTTCAAAATCAGTCACAAATGCCCTGACGCTGTTTGACGCAATACAACCTCCCGCAGGTGAAATGCCTGTGGTGCTGGGCCCGGGAGTAACGGGAGTGCTGCTTCATGAAGCCATCGGACACGGCATGGAGGCTGACTTTAACCGCAAGAATATCTCCACATACAGCACCATGCTGGGCAAGAAGGTGGCCGAACCGTTTGTGACAATCATTGACGACGGCACCAACATGAACCTTGCCGGTAGTATCAATGTGGATGATGAAGGTGTGCCAGGACAGAAGACAGTGCTTGTTGAGAATGGCATACTTACAAGCTATATCCATGATAAGATATCGGCAAAACATTACGGTGTTGAACCCACAGGGAACGGGCGCAGGCAGGACTTCCAGAATTATCCTGTGCCCCGGATGCGCAATACATACATGCTTGGAGGAAACGCCACTGTTGAAGACGTGATCAGGCAGGCAGGCAATGGAATATATGTCGAGGATGTAAGCAACGGTGAAGTAAAAATAGGTGAAGGTGACTTTGCATTCTACGTCTCTCAGGGCCGAATGATCGAAAACGGCAAGCTTACATCCCCGATAAAGGATGTAAACATTATGGGCAACGGGCCTAAGATGCTCGCAAATATTACAGCTGCGGCAAATGACCTGAAGATGTATTACGGAGGTGCCGGTCAGTGCGGCAAGGACGGGCAGGGAGTTCCTGTATCATTCGGAATGCCAACATGCCTTGTTAAATCACTTACAGTGGGTGGAACTCAACAGAAAGGAGGCCAGTCATGACAAATATGAAAAATAAACCGTTGAGCTTTCCTGAACTGGCAGACTGGGTGATCAGCCAGACGAAGAAGGCAGGTGCCAGTGACTGCAGGGTGAACATCTCAAAGAGGCGCCTGGTGGAGATAATCTACCGTGACCATAAACCCGATGTCATCAAGGAAGCTACAACCCAGGGTCTCTCCCTGGAGGTCTATATCAACAACAGATTTGCAGTACAGACCACTCCCGACTTTCGCAAATCTACCCTTGAAGGATTTATCACAGACGTCATCGCCAACGCAAACATCATGGAGGAAGACCCGTTTCGCACACTTCCTGACCCGAAATACTACCAGGGGATGACTGATGCCGATCTTCAACTCAATGATCCTGATTATCCTCAGCTAACCCCTGAGAACAGGCATAGTATGGTTAAGGCGGTTGAAGAAGCCTGCCTGCAGCAGGGTGGCGAAAAGGTTATTTCAGTTGAGGCAGGGGAATATGACGGTCTGTATGAGGAGTTCGTTAAATCAAGCAATGGATTTGAAGGCTCAACCAAGGGGACCTATTGTGTCATCGGGGCATCAATGACAGCACAGGATGAAGGTGATCGCCGCCCGGCAGGTTATAACTATATACAGTGCGTTTACAGAAACGACCTGCCCCCGCTGGAGGAGATAGGAAATGAGGCTGCCAGAAGAACACTTGACCTGATGGGCGGAAGAAAGATCGCTACGACAAAAATCCCGATCATTCTTGAAAACCGTGGAGCAGAACGAGTTCTTTCCGGCCTTGGTGATGCCATGTATGCAGGAAACATCCAGCAGAAGCGATCTTTTCTTGCCGATAAAAAAGGCAAACAGATAGGAAGCAAACTGCTTACAGTGATTGATGACCCATTTATCCCAAGGGGACTGGGTTCAAGGTATTATGACAGTGACGGATTCCCGGCAAAGAAGAGAACCTTCTTTACTGAAGGAACGCTTAATGAGTTTCTGGTTGACTGGTACTACAGCCGTAAATTAGGTTGGGAGCCTACTTCAGGGTCTATTTCCAACTATATCATTCCACCGGGACCCAGAGGCGTCAGTGACATAATCAAAGACCTCGGACGCTGTATTCTGGTAACAGGCTTTATCGGAGGTAACTCCAACTCAACCACAGGTGACTTCTCTCTCGGGGTTATAGGAAAACTCTATGAAAAAGGTAGCTTTGTGCAGAATGTGGCAGAGATGAATATTGCTGATAATCACCTGAATTTCTGGAATAAACTGGTTGAGGTTGGAAATGATCCCTGGATCTACAGCCCGGCAAGACTCCCCAGCCTGGTCTTTGATGATGTGGTGGTAGCAGGGGTGTGAAGCATGCCTTTTAGGATACATAAATGAGTATTGTGTTAGAAACTGAAGTATGAAAGTAATAATCACCGGATCAACAGGAATGGTGGGTGAAGGAGTCCTGCTGGTATGCCTGCAGAACCCTGATGTTCAAAAGGTCCTGATAATAAACAGACGGAGCCTCGGCATCACCCACCCGAAAATGACAGAGATAGTACATGACAATTTTTATGATCTCTCTGCCATAGAGTCTCACCTTGCAGGCTACGACGCATGCTTCTTCTGCCTTGGAGTAACATCGCTCGGCAAGAAGATGGATGAATACTACAAGGTGACCTACCAGCTTACAATGCATTTCGGTGAGACAGTCAGCAGACTGAATAAAAACATGGTATTCATTTATGTATCCGGGGCAGGCACCGACGGAACCGAGAAGGGCCGTATCGAATGGGCAAGGATCAAAGGCAAGACCGAGAACGACCTGATAAAGCTTCCGTTCAGAAGAGCCTACGGCTATCGTCCGGGATTTATCAAGCCTTACCATGGCCAGACCCGGGCACATTCATTTTATAAATATATAAACTGGTTCCTTCCTGTAGGGAAGAAGCTGTTCCCCAATGGTTTCAACACAATGGAGGAACTGGCACTCTCGATGATAAGCCTTGTAAAGGAAGATTATCCCAAAAGCATCATTGCCGGAAAGGAAATATCTTTCCTGGCTTCAAAGGCTTGAAATTATATTGATTCCGTAGATTGAAATTATTGATCAAAAACGGAACTATCATAACTGCCTCAGCGAATGAGACGGGTGATATCCTCATTGAGGGCGGACTTATAACCGCTACTGGTTCCTCTATCCCAGCTGAGGGTGCAGACAGGGTGATTGATGCCGAAGGCATGTATATCTTGCCTGGTGGAGTTGACCCGCATGTTCATATGCATCTTCCGGTGGCGGGATCATTTTCATCAGACGACTTCAATACGGGAAGCCGCGCTGCCCTCTCCGGAGGCACAACCACTCTGATAGATTTTGTGACCCCGGCACGGGGTGAGTCTCTTGTCGCGGCGCTTGAAAAACGAAAACGGGAGGCAGGGAATTCAATATGCGATTATGCATTCCATGTCAGCCCTGTGGAATGGCGCTCAACCACCGCAGACGAGATAAGGCAGTGTGTCAGCATGGGTGTCTCCTCCTTCAAGGTCTATATGGCCTATAAGGATACTGTCGGCCTCGGCGATGATGACCTCCTGAGGGTCATGGATACCGTCGGGAAAGCATGCGGTCTGGTAACAGTGCACTGTGAAATGGGTGATGATATTGAGCATAAAAGAAACAGCTTCATCGCTGAAAACAAGAGATCACCTGAATACCACCCTCTTTCGCGCCCGTCATCACTCGAGGCCGCAGCGGTTAAAAGGGCAATTGACCTTGCTGAGAGGGCAGGCTGCCCGCTCTATATAGTACATGTCTCAGCCCGCGAATCACTTGAACATATCAGGAATGCAAAGTCCCTTGGACAGAAAGTCTATGCAGAGACGTGCCCTCAGTACCTGCTGCTTGACGATTCAAAATACCTAGGTGATTTTGAACATACCGCTCCTTATGTCATAAGTCCACCCCTCAGAAAAACTGAAGACTGCAAGGCATTATGGCTTGCACTCTCTGACGGAACAATAGACACCGTGGGAACTGATCACTGCCCCTTCATGATGTCAGATAAAAGGGCTGGCATCAACGACTTCAGAAAAATCCCCGGCGGTGCCGGAGGTGTTGAACACCGCCTCGCCCTGCTTTACACATATGGATATTTAACCAAACGGTTAAATATTAACCAGATGGTTAACTTATTTACTGCAAGTCCTGCAAAAATATTCGGCTTATATCCCCGGAAAGGTCAAATAATGGCTGGGGCAGATGCTGACCTTGTAATATGGAATCCTGAACCGGAAAACATAATTTCCGTCAAAACACATAACCAGAATTGCGACACAAATATTTACGATGGGATAACTGTAAAGGGTAATCCGGATTATGTGATCGCCCGGGGCAGGGTTGTTGTTGAACACGGGAAAATGACCGGTGATATTGAAAACGGGCGCTATTTATTCCGGACGATTTGTGGTCCACAGGTAGAGACGTAGCATGCTACGTCTCTACAATCATACCCCTATACGTTTTTTGTTTCGTTCGATCATATCCTGCACAACCGCGCCCGGATTCTCAAACCTGTTTGCAATCATCATTGCTGCAATAATATATGGCTTGAACCCAGCCTCCTTGTATGTCTCCGTCCTGTACCGCTCGAACGCCTCTGCGCTCACCTCGCCCCTCTCGCACGAGACACCGCTGATGTCAGCAGGGAGACAATGCATATAAAGCGCATTGCCGTTCTTCGTCAGCTTCATCTTTGCCATATCATATTCCCAGTCACTGAATCTGGCATTATTTGCAAGACACGCCTGCTCCAGCTCCTTCAGCCCGGGCTTGTCAGCCTTCTTAAGGAGCTCTGTCCTCTGCTGCATAATGTTAAATGGAGCCCAGCTTTTTGGATATACAATATCCGCATCCCTCATTGCCTCTTCCATTGAGTGGCTGACCCTGAATGAACCGCCGCTCTGTTCTGCATTCTTACGGGCTGTATCAACTATCTCAGGGATAAGATTATACCCTTCAGGATATGCAAGCTCCATCTCCATTCCAAAACGTGACATGAGTGCTATAATACCCTGTGGCACGGAAAGAGGCTTGCCATAACTGGGAGAGTAAGCCCAGCTCATCACAATCTTCTTACCCTTCAGGTTCTCCACCGAGCCATAGATACTTACCAGGTGCAGAAGGTCAGCCATTGACTGTGTCGGATGGTCCATATCACATTGAAGGTTGATGATGCCCGGGCGAACCGGCAGAACACCCTTCTCAAAACCCTCGTCGAGTGCGCTGCCCACCTCACGCATGTATTTATTACCCTCGCCCAGGAAGATATCATCACGGATACCAATGAAATCAGACAGGAATGAGATCATATTAGCGGTCTCGCGAACAGTCTCGCCATGGGCTATCTGCGACTTCTCCTCATCAAGGTCCTGCACTGCAAGACCAAGCAGGTTAGCAGCTGAAGCAAATGAAAACCGCGTCCGTGTCGAGTTGTCGCGAAAATTTGAGATTGCCAGCCCAGAATCAAACAATCTTGTCGAGATATTCCGGGCACGCATCTCCTTAAGCGTGGCAGCCAGATCAAGTATCAGCCTGATATCTGACTCACTCTTCTCCCATGTCAGCAGAAAGTCTTTTCCGTATAGCTCTGACTTATACCTGCCTAACTTTTTAATACTCTCTTCTAAGACCATATTTACCTTTCTACCTTGTACCCTGTACCTTTCACCTTGTACCTTGTACTTAATTCTCAAATAATTCCCTGTTTTTTCTTATTCTGCCATCTCGAATACATAACCTGCATAAAATGCTGAAGCCGCCACAAGATCACTTACCGGCACCTTCTCATCAGGTGCATGTGCCAGTACCTCGTTTCCCGGACCGAAGCCTATTGTAGGTATGCCGAAGATGCCGCAGGTCATTATGCCATTGGTTGAGAAGGTCCATTTGTCAACCACCGGCTCCTTGCCAAACAGCTTTTTAAATGTAACTATTCCGGTCCTTACTGACGCATGATCATCAGGTGTCTTCCATGTAGGGTAATATTTCTCCATGGCATATTCGAGTCCTGTGTACGCCTTCTCCCTGTAATCAGGCAGCTCCACATTTGCATTCATACCTTTTATTAATTCCTCCACCTCTCTCATCGCCGTCTCCCTTGTTTCGCCCATGGTCAGCCTCCTGTCGATATGTATTCTGGAGTAGTCTGAAACAGCGCAAAGCGAAGGGCTTCCGGAAATGATCTCCGTGATTGTTATGCTGCCCTTACCCAGAAACTCATCATTGGCGAGCCGCTCATTCAGCTTTTCAATCTCAAGCGCCACCCTGGAGGCCATGTAAATGGCATTTACTCCCCTTTCCGGGGCTGATCCGTGCGACGACCTTCCGTGGAAATGAACCCTCATCTCCATCCTCCCTCTCTGGCCCCTGTACAGGTTAAGGTTTGTGGGTTCAGTCAGTATCACGACGTCAGGAACAATCTTATCCTCCTCAATAATATATTTCCAGCATAGTCCGTCACAGTCCTCTTCCATGACGCTGCCAACAAAGAATACTGTCAGATCCTTGTCAAATCCCATATCTTTAAGTATCCTTCCGGCAGTGACAAAGGCAGCAGGGCCCCCCTTCTGGTCCACCGACCCGCGTCCATGGACATACCCATCCCTTATCTCACCGCCCAGCGGATCAAAGCTCCAGTTAGCCGTATTGCCAATGTCAACCGTATCCATGTGTCCGTCAATGGCAAGGATCTTTCTGCCCTGACCTATCCGGCCAATCACATTGCCCATTCCGTCAATGAACACCTGGTCAAAGCCTGCCTCCTCCATCTGGCGTTTCAGTTCCATCTGCACATCCTTTTCATGCGCAGTCAACGACTTGATCCTTATCAATCTTGAGAGATTGCCTGCCGTGTAATCACTGTATTTTTCAGAGAGCTCATTGATTTTCTTCCAGATATTTTCCATAAAGTCGGTATAAGATGATGGTAAATCAAAGTTATATTAAATCACGTTTAATTTATCTTTGTTATATGATAACCTTCATCCTGAATAATGAAATGGTCTGCACGGCGAATCCCGCCGGCTCATCCCTCCTTGATTTTATCAGGTTTGATATGGAACTTAAAGGCACAAAGTCGGGTTGTCGGGAGGGCGACTGCGGAGCATGCACTGTTCTTATGGGAACCCCTGAAAACGGAGGAGTAACTTACAGAAGCATTGTCTCATGCCTGACCCCACTTGCCAATGTTCATGGAAAACACATTGTTACAATTGAAGGTATCAATACCGGTTTTCTGACCCCTGTTCAGAAGGCGCTTGTTGACAACTCAGCCACGCAGTGCGGGTTCTGCACGCCCGGTATTGTGATGTCACTGTCTGCCGCTGAGCTCTCAATGACACAGACGACATTTGAGAGCCTCATTGCCTCCCTCAGTGGTAACATATGCCGATGTACAGGATATAAATCGATCGAAAGAGCAGCTGAAGAAATAGCCCTGGTGATAAAAGAGAAGGATGCAGACGATCCTGTTGGCTGGCTCGTGGCAAACGGACATCTTCCGGGTTACTTTCTCTCGATAGCCGGGAGACTTGAGGAAATTGAGAAAAACGAAGATGAAGATAAGAGCTTTGGTCTGAAGACTGCAGGCGGCACGGATCTCATGGTGCAAAAGGCTGATGAGATGAGTGAGTCAGTCATTCTCCCTCTTCAGGCGTTAAGAGAGCTCAATGGAATAACCATAATGGAGGGGAGGTGCATCATCGGTGCTTCTGTGACAATGAGCGAGATCAGTCATTCACCGGAGATCAGAAAATATCTGCCGGAGCTGAATGGCTTCATGAAGCTCATAGGCTCTGAGCAGGTCAGGAACATGGCGACTGTGGCCGGAAATATTGCCAATGCCTCACCAATCGGAGACATGACCGTAATGCTGCTTGCTCTTGGTGCTGAACTTACCATTAAGGGGGAAGAAAGAGAAAGAATTGTGCCGCTAAAGGAGTTCTTTATCGCATACAAAAAGACTGATCTTGCTGATAATGAGCATATCAGAAACATTTCATTTGACATCATGCCAGAATCTGCACTCTTCAATTTTGAAAAAGTAAGCCGCCGCACTCATCTTGATATCGCATCGGTCAACAGTGCCATGCTGGTAAGGATGGACGGACAGAGAATCGGAGAGTGCCATATCGCTGCCGGAGGGGTCAGCCCTGTTCCTCTCTGTTTAGACAGGACGTGTGAGTTTCTGAGGGGCAAAGAAGTAACAAGTGAGACCATACTTCAGACCGTCGCAATCATGAAGGAGGAGATCTCACCGATTAGTGATGTAAGAGGCAGTGCTGAATACAAGACTTTGCTGCTACGACAGCTGATCATAGCCCATTTTCTCAAACTCTTCCCTGGCAGGTTAAATCTAAGTCCTGAAATGATATGATCAACAAGGATGCCACAGGCCACGTTTCCGGAAGGTCAGTTTATCTTGATGATATACCTGTTCTGAAGAACACCCTTTTTGGCTCTGTCATCGGATCTCCTTCCGCACACGGAAGGATTACGCACATTGACACTTCAAAAGCAATGGAGCTTCCGGGGGTGGTGAGGGTTTTTACCAGTAAGGATATCCCTGGCAAGAACGACATTGGAGGTATTATTCCGGATGAAACTCTGTTTGCACATGATGAGGTGCACTACCGCAGTCAGCCTGTAGCGCTTGTCGTTGCAACCGACGAAATGACAGCAAGGAAAGCCTCAGGGTTGGTCTCGGTTAAGGTAAGTGAGATGGGTATTGTTACTGATCCGCGCGTGGCGAAGGAGAAGGGTCACCTGCTCATCCCCTCCCGTACATTCAGGATGGGAGATATTCAGAATGCCTGGAAGGAGTGTGATCATATATTCGAGGGAAGGGTTGACAGCGGCGCCCAGGAGCATCTTTATCTTGAGACGCAGGGTGCCTATGCCATACCTGACGGTGAAGGCGGGATGAAAATACACACCTCAACACAGGGTCCGACACTGGTCCAGAAAATCGCTGCCAGGGTTCTGGGAGTACCGATGAACATTGTTGAGGTTGATGTGACACGCCTGGGAGGTGCATTTGGAGGCAAGGAAGACCAGGCAACGGGTGTGGCCGTCATGGCTGCCCTGGCATCATACCTGCTCAACAGTCCTGTGAAGATAGTCTTACAGAGAGGTGATGACATCCGCATGACGGGAAAACGGCATCCCTATAGTGCCGATTTCCGGATAGGGTTGACTGCAGACCTCAAAATAAAAGCCTACCAGGCAATCCTCTATCAGAACGGAGGAGCAGCGGCTGATCTCTCACCGGCAATTATGGAACGCACCCTCTTTCATTCAACAAATGCTTACTACATCCCCAATACGGAGGTCACCGTCCACAGCTGCCGGACCAACCTGCCTCCCAATACGGCATTCAGGGGCTTCGGAGCACCACAGGGAATGTTCGTTGTTGAGTCTGCAATAGCCCGGGCTGCTATGGGGCTGAATATCCCTGCTTATGACATTCAGAAGACAAACCTCCTGAAAGAGGGCGATGAATTCCATTACGGGCAGATAGCCGAAGGAGTTAACATCGGAAAGTGCTATGAGTCACTGGAAAAGGATTTCAGGCTGGAAGAAATTGTCCAGGAGATATTTGACTTCAACAGCAGAAAAACATTCTTCAGGAAGGGAATGGCCCTGATGCCGGTCTGCTTCGGCGTATCATTTACAAATACCTCAATGAACCAGGCGAGGGCTCTTGTTCACATCTACCAGGACGGCAGCATCGGGATTAGCACCGGGGCAGTGGAGATGGGACAGGGAGTGAACACAAAGCTTTCGCAGGTTGCAGCTCGAATATTCTCCATCGATATTGGAAGAATTAAGATCGGGACAACCAACACCGCCAGGGTGGCTAATACTTCTCCCACAGCAGCCAGTTCCGGTGCCGACCTGAACGGTAATGCACTGCTTATTGCATCAGGGAAGCTTCTTGACCGGCTGAAAAAGATCGCAGCCGAAAAACTGGGATGCTCACCAGGGGATATCGAGTTGAAAGATGAAATAGTCCATAAGAGCGGAATACCAACAGATCTTACCTGGGAAGAACTGGTGAAGTTTGCATTTATGAGCAGGATTTCTCTTACAGAAAACGGTCA
The DNA here is from genome assembly GCA_025455395.1 of Bacteroidales bacterium. Classification (GTDB taxonomy): domain Bacteria; phylum Bacteroidota; class Bacteroidia; order Bacteroidales; family VadinHA17; genus SR-FBR-E99. Next base: position 11,940 of record JALOMO010000032.1, on the reverse strand, counting down.
CTATGCCACCCCGATGATATGGTTTGACAAGAGACTGGAAAAGGGAAATCCATTTGCATATCATGTTTACGGAGCTGCGATAGTTACAGTTACCCTTGATTGCCTCAGAGGCACATATACAGTCGATAAAGTACTTATTATGCACGACTTCGGCAACAGTATCAACCCGGCAATAGACCTTGGACAGGTAGAGGGTGGTGTGATGCAGGGTATTGGCTGGATGACAATGGAAGAGGTACTCTTCAACAAGGAGGGAATGATGCTGACCGACAGCCTCTCAACCTATAAAGTACCTGATATATACTCTGCTCCCGGAGTGTTGATATGTAAGGCTCTGGAGACAAACGGTCCGGAGCAGGCAATCTTTAAATCCAAGGCTGTAGGAGAACCTCCTTTCATGTATGGAATCGGAGCCTTTTTTGCTCTGCAGAATGCTGTCAGGGCATTCAACCCGAAGTGGAATCCTGACTTTGACGCTCCGCTGACGCCGGAGAAAATCCTCATGAGACTTTATGGCCGGTAAGCTCCATCCCCTGCCATTAGGCCAGCTGCTGCGACTTATCCTTGATGAGCTGAATACCAGAGGCAGCATCTTCGGCATACCGGATGAGCTTTTCTTCGTGCCCGGGCAGAACAAAGCCCTGGCGAGTCATATCTTCAATCATCCCCTGCAATCACCTATTGGCCCGGCTGCCGGACCACACACTCAGATGGCACAGAATATCGTGGCTGCCTGGCTCATGGGATCACGTTACATCGAACTTAAAACGGTTCAGCACCTCGACGAGCTCGATATCTCAAAACCATGCATTGATATGCAGGACGAAGGATACAACTGCGAGTGGTCGCAGGAGCTTACAGTAAAGGAAAGCTTCAGCGAATACCTGAATGCATGGATCATAATCCACCTGCTTAATCATCGCCTGGGCCACGGGTCTGACCCGGGCACCGTTTTCAATATGAGCGTGGGTTATGACCTGAAAGGGATAACCGATGAAAAGGTCGGGTGGTTCTTCAGTAAAATGAGCGACTGCAGCGAAGAACTGTCGGTCAGAATGAAAGAGATCTGCGGCATTTACCCGGAAGCAGCTGATATTGTCATTCCTTCCATGATCTCTGACAATGTTACTCTCTCCACAATGCATGGGTGCCCTGCAGGTGAGATTGAAGATATCGCCACATACCTGATGAGGGAAAGAAGGCTGCATACGTTGGTCAAGCTCAATCCTACCCTCCTCGGACCAGAACAGGTAAGAGAGATCCTGAACAGCAGGCTCGGTTTCAAAACGATTGTGCCTGATGAGGCCTTTGCGCACGACCTGAGACAGGCTGATGCCATCAGAATAATCAGGTCACTGAGGACCGTCGCTGAGGATACCAAACGATGCTTCGGGCTGAAACTGACAAACACTCTTGAGTCTGTCAATAATAAAAACGTCTTCGGCCGTGATGTCCCCATGATGTACATGAGCGGCCGTGCACTGCACCCTCTCTCGGTAAACCTGGCAGGGAGGCTGCAGGAAGAATTCGGCGGCGATCTGCTTCTCTCCTTTTCTGCCGGGGCTGATGCCTTCAATATTTCCGGACTCATCTCCAGCGGCTTCAGGACGGTAACCGTCTGCACCGACCTGTTGAAGCCGGGAGGATATATGAGACTTAGTCAGTATTTCAGAGAGTTGAACAAAAGTTTCAGTGCTCAGCAATCAAATTCCATTGAAGAATATATTACCCGTACAGCAGGTGACAATGACCTGAAAAAGAGCGCTCTGCTAAATCTTACACGGTACTCGGCAGATGTACTTGACTCGAACGCCTATAAAAGGGATTACATTAAACCTCCTGATATTAAGTCAGCCCGCGACCTGGGACTTTTCGACTGTATCTCCGCTCCCTGCAGTGACGCTTGCGCCACATATCAGGATGTACCCGGTTATCTCCGGCACACCTCCCGGGGTAAGTATGCCGGGGCTTTTGAAACCATTCTGCGCACCAACCCTTTCCCGTCGGTTACGGGCATGGTGTGCGACCATCTCTGCCAGGCTAAATGCACCAGGATCAACTATGACGACCCCGTTCAGATCCGCGAGGTTAAACGCTTTATCTCCGAGACCAAAGAGGTAGATTATGCCCCTGCCCCGGACAACGGGCTCAGGGTGGCAATAATAGGTGCCGGGCCGTCAGGACTCTCATGTGCTTATTACCTTCGTCTTGCCGGCTTTCATGTTGACGTTTTTGAATCGAAGGCAAGGGCCGGAGGAATGGTGCAGTATGCTATCCCCGGTTTCAGACTGACCGACGGAGCGGTAGAGAGGGATATCAAGCGTATCGCTGTAACAGGAGTTAATATCATTTATGAGAGTAAGGTCGACAGGGAACGATTCGCCTTATTGAGGAATAATTATACATATATCTTCATCGGGGCAGGGGCACAGCTCTCCCTCCCGCTTGACATCAGGGGTGCCGATGCCGCAGGTGTGACCGATCCGTTACAGTTCCTCTTCCACGCCAGGAGAGGTCTTGAAACAGCCATTGGCAAAAACATTGTCATAATAGGCGGAGGTAATACTGCCATGGATGCAGCACGTACTGCATGGCGTCTTGCAGGCGAAACCGGCTCTGTAACAATCGTCTATCGCAGGACTATAAACGAAATGCCCGCTGACCAGGGAGAGATAAAAGCCGTACTTGAAGAGGGCGTCAGCATAATTGAACTGGCAGCCCCTGAGAAAGTCATCCTGACAGGAGACAGGGTCTCATCTCTTCTGTGCAGCAGGATGGAGCTCAAGGGCGTAGATAAGAGAGGCAGGCCTGCCCCTGTAAAGATTGAAGGCTCGGAATTTGAGATCAGATGTGACACAATTATCCCGGCCATCGGGCAACTTACTGATATTGATTTTACCAGTCCCGCTGATCTGAAAGTAGAGGATGGAACATACAGAACAGCCATTGAAGGGGTATTTATTGGTGGTGACGCCCTTCGGGGAGCCTCAACAGCAATTAACGCCATCGGTGACGGGAGGAAAGCTGCCGGAGAGATAATCATTGATGCCGGAATAGATATCTCATTCAAAAAGCAGGACTATAAAAAGAATCTTACCACAAAAGAGCTCATAACAAGGCGATCTGTACGCCAATTCTCAAACCTTCCCCCAGAACTTCCACCTGAGAAAAGAAGATCCTTTGCTCTGGTAAGTGAAACCCTCAGCGAAGATACAATTGTCAGTGAGGCACAACGCTGCCTGTGGTGCGATGAGATGTGCAGCATCTGTACCACAGTGTGCCCCAATTTTGCCAACCGCATGTATGAGACAGACCCTGTCACCATCTGGCTCCGGAAGGCCGTCAGATCTGACAACGGAGCCATAACTCTTGAAGATGACGGCATCTTCGAAGTCAAACAGAAATACCAGATCCTCAATATAGCAGACTTCTGCAACGACTGCGGAAACTGCAACACCTTCTGTCCAGCATCAGGTGCCCCATTCAGGGATAAGCCAAGGTTCTGGCTCACCGTCAGTTCATTTAATGAGGCTGAGGAAGGATTTTACCTGGCTCTGCTGAAAGAGAAGAAGAGCCTGGTATACAAACAGAACGGCAGCTATACCACTCTCGCAGAGAGTAAGGATGAATATGTTTTCGAGAACGATTTTACTGAGGCGACCTTTTCGTTGACCGATTTCACACTTAAGACAGCCCGGATCAGGACCCCCTGCGTGAAGGAGGCCCATTTCCGCCGGGCTGCTGAGATGGTTGTGCTGCTGAAGGGGGCACTGACACTTTTTCATGCATAAAGGCTGAATTTGATCATTTAGATGCTTATTGACTAACTTGCATTAGAAATAAATCATAAACTTTCAGAAAACATGATCGAACCGGTTGACAGGGTTACAGACGGGAGAGCGCTGGAGAACGCCATTAACCGTTTCAGGGAAAGAGGCATCATCCTCCCTACCTTTGCACAACAGCGTAATCCGGATCTTATTCCCGGCAGCATCAGGACAAAACTCAGGGATATCGGGTTGTGGGATATCAATCCCCTTAACCTATTCAGGATAACGTGGAAGAATGAGCCTGTTGAAAGGGGCGGGATGTACGGAGGAGTCAACTTCATCGAACTCCCTCGCTCCCTTACCGGCGTGGAGGCACGGATCATCATGCTCATTGGTAAATGGTTCCCGACAGGAGCACATAAAGTCGGGGCAGCATACGGATGCCTTGCTCCTCGTATAGTCACAGGAGGATTTGATCCGACCTGCCAGAAAGCTGTGTGGCCCTCTACTGGTAACTATTGCCGTGGAGGTGCATTTGATTCAAAACTGATGGGAACTGAATCAGTCGCCATACTACCTGAGGAGATGAGCAGGGAACGCTTTGAATGGCTCCGTGACGTTATCGGATCAGAGGTAATCGCCACCCCGGGGTGCGAATCTAATGTAAAGGAGATCTATGACAAATGCTGGGAGATACGCCGTACCCGCCCTGAATGTGTGATCTTCAACCAGTTTGATGAGTTTGGAAATGCAGCATGGCATTATAACATAACAGGCCCGGCTATCGAAGAGGTTTTCAATCATGTCAGTCAGGGTGCCGGTAATCTTGCTGCCTTTGTCTCTGCAACAGGATCGGCAGGAACGATAGCTGCAGGCGATTACCTGAGGAAAATAACCCCGCACATCAGGGTTGTTGCCTCGGAAGCCCTCCAGTGCCCAACGCTGCTGATGAATGGCTTCGGCGGTCACAGGATAGAGGGAATAGGCGACAAACATGTCCCGTGGATCCATAATGTGAAAAATACCAATGTTGTGACAGCCATTGACGATGAAGATTGCATGAGGCTGTTCCGGCTATTCAATGAGAAGAAGGGACATGACTGCCTGAAGGCGCTGGGCGTTGATCCTGTTACTGTCAGCAAACTTCCTCTGCTGGGTATTTCATGTATAGGTAACCTTATCTCGGCGATTAAAACATCTAAATATTTCGAGATGACAGCCGATGATATAATCATCTCAATCGCTACTGACTCCGCAGAAATGTACAGCTCAAGACTTGCAGAGCTGAATGAGGAGAGAGGTCCTTATGACACGCTGCAGGCTGTCAGGGACTTCGAAAAATGTCTCATGGGCATCGCATGCGATAATATGAAGGAATTGAACTATAATGACAGAAAGGCAATTCATAACCTGAAATATTTTACCTGGGTTGAACAACAGGGCAAGGATAGCGCCGACCTTAACCAGCTCTGGTATGACAGGGAAATATGGGACAGGATGTTCCTGCAGGTTGACCGGTGGGACGAACTGATAAATGATTTTAACCGCAGAACCGGGTTGCTTGAACAACAATAAGAATTTACCCTTTACATTTTAAAATGACTATCCATGAGTAGCAGTAAATTCATCTATAAATGCACCGATTGTGACAGGGAGTACTCATCATCTGAAGTAAAATATCTCTGCCCTGCATGCAGTATCGGCAACAATACTTCTGCACCCCCAAAGGGTGTTTTGAAAACACTCTATGACTATGACCTTATCAGGCAGAGCCTGTCAGGGCTTTCAGACCTGCAGAAAAACTGTTTCTGCAAATTAATGCCGCTTGAAGATATGCGCAGCCTCCCTCCTTTGCGTATTGGCAACACCCCTTTATACACGGTGAGCAATCTTAACGGTAAAAAACTTCCTTTTAGCATACACCTGAAGGATGAATCCCAAAATCCTTCCTGGTCATACAAAGACAGGGCTTCTGCCATTGTATCGGCCTTTGCAGAAGAGAATAATTTAGGAACAATCGTGGCGGCATCTACCGGTAATGCAGGATCCTCTATGGCAGCAATATGTGCGTCACAGGGACAGAAAGCAGTCATTATTGTACCTGAGGCGGTACGCCTGACACGGCTCACACAGATAATCATGTGCGGCGCCACAGTAGTGCCTATTACAGGAACGTATGACGAAGCATTCGACCTGAGCGTGAAGGCTACAGAGGAGTTTGGCTGGTATAACCGGAACACTGCCTTTAATCCGCTTACTATCGAGGGGAAAAAAACTGCCTCATTTGAACTGTTTGAGCAGTTAAATTTTCAAATCCCTGACAGGATTTTCGTACCTGCCGGTGACGGGGTGATAGCCTCAGGTCTCTATAAAGGATTTGAAGACCTGCTTAAGGTAAACCTGATAGAAAAGATGCCTGTAATAGTGATAGTGCAATCAAATAAAAGCGACAACCTTGTCAGGAACCTGGACCTGAATACCTTCCTGATCAGATCTTCATCAACTATTGCAGATTCGATCTCTGTTGACCGACCCAGAAATTTCTACATGACCCGGCAATACATCCGGAAATATAATGGTGAAGCAATTACTGTTTCTGATGAAGATATCATGAGAGCAGCGAAAACACTGGCCGTAAACACGGGATTATTTGCCGAGCCTGCTGCTGCCGCTGCATTTGCCGGGTTGCTCTCCTACAGTGAGAGTGAACGGTTGACGCACGGATCGTCAAATGTCGTGTTGCTTACAGGCAGCGGGTTGAAGGATCTCAGGTCGGTAACCTCTGCCATTAAGACACCTGCAGCAGTGGATCCTGCCATAGAAAACCTGAAGAAACTGTTACAGTGATCACGTTTGTTCTCAATGGTTTAAAAAGGAGCTTCGAGGGTGATCAGGAGGAGTCACTTCTTGACCACCTGAGATTTGAGAACAGGATCACATCAGTTAAGGACGGATGTTCAGGTGAGGGAACCTGCGGAGCCTGCACCGTGATTGTTAACGGTAAGGCAAAGCTTGCCTGCAGGACAAGGATGAAGGAGCTTGAAGGAACTGAAGTATGTACAGTTGAAGGAATACCTGAAAGATTCCGTGACCTGATCAGCAGAAATTTCGCCTTATACGGAGCAGTGCAATGCGGATTCTGCTCGCCGGGAATGATAATGAGGGCAATGGCTCTCTATAACAAAGATAAGATAGCATCGAGGTCAGAAATCGTTAAAGCCATCACCCCTAACCTCTGCAGGTGTACCGGCTATGTGAAGATCATTGACGCCATAGAATCCACCTTCTCTGAGATGAATGGCTCACCTGCCTGCAGGGAACGCCCAAGTGCACTGACAGGTAATCGTTACCCAAAGTATCAGGCCTCCGAAACAGCCCTCGGAGCAAGGGATTTTGTTGATGACCTCTACTTTGAAGGAATGGCTTACGGTGCCCTCAGGTTCAGCGACCATCCCCGGGCCATGGTCAGAGATATTGATGCTACGGAAGCCCTGAGGCTCAAAGGTGTAATAAAAATCTTCACCGCCGCGGATATTCCCGGAGAACACAACACCGGACTCATCTTCAAAGACTGGCCGCTGATGATAGGCGTTGGCGAGACGACCCATTACATCGGCGATGTGCTGGCAGGTGTTGTTGCCGAGAGCGAGGCCACAGCACGCGAAGCGGCAGCCCTTATCAGAATTATATACGACCCTTTCCGTGCTATTACTGATATCCATGAAGCAGTTCAGCCTGACGCTGCCTGCGTTCATGAGGGGAGATCAAATGTACTTGAGACATGCTGCATCAGGTCAGGTGATATTGATAAAGCTTTCAGTGAGTCTCAGTGGGTGGTCTCGGGCACTTATGAGACACAGCGTATTGAACATGCCTTCCTGGAGACCGAAGCAGCAATAGCAATACCTGAAGGTGACGGAATCAGGCTATACAGCCAGGGGCAGGGTGCCTATGTTGACCGTAAGGCAGTCGCAGCAATACTCGACCTCCCTGAAGAGAAAGTGAGGGTGATACAGGTGCAGAACGGCGGAGGCTTCGGCGGCAAGGAGGATATCACAGTGCAGGGACATGCAGCTCTCTTTGCCTTCCTGCTTAAACGTCCTGTGAAGATACATCTTTCAAGAGAAGAATCTATTGTCATGCATCCCAAGCGTCACCCGGTTTCAATGGAGATAAGCCTGGCATGCGATAAGAATGGCATCTTCACCGCGCTGAGACTCAATGCTATCGGCGATACAGGAGCCTATGCCTCTGTCGGCACAAAGGTTATGGAACGTGTTGTTGGCCATGCTACAGGAGCATACTTCGTACCGGTGACAGATATAAGGGCGCTGACCGTTTATACAAATAATATCCCTTCCGGAGCCATGAGGGGCTTCGGAGTACCACAGGTCACCTTTGCCGTGGAAAGCTGTATCGACGAGCTGTGCCGTTTGGGAGGGTTTGACCGCTGGCAGATACGTTTCGATAATGCCTTCGAAGACGGAAAGAGGACAGCAACAGGACAATTACTCAGGGGTGTGGGACTGAAGAAAACCCTTCTGGCAGTACGTGATGCCTTCAGGGAAGCCCTATTTGCGGGTATTGCCTGCGGCATAAAGAATACCGGCGTTGGCAACGGCATGACTGATGCAAGCGAGGTTGCTATAGAGATTGTATCGGAGAACAAGGTCATCATTCATCATGGCTGGAGCGAGATGGGCCAGGGGATACACACAATGGCCATCCAGGTACTTTATCAGGAGACCGGGATAAACCCTGATATAATGGAGGTATTTGTAGACACCGGTTCGTCACTGATAACAGGCATGACAACATCCTCCAGGGCTACCGCCCTGCTGGGCAATGCGATCATCGACGCCTCATCAGCCCTAAGGGATGACCTCAGGAAAGGCTCCCTCAGGCAGCTTACCGGCCGGGTATACAAGGGCAGGTTCACTTGTGACTGGACATGCAAACCCGGTGAGAAGAGCGAAAATCCTGAGATACATTTTGCATACGGTTATGCCACCCAGGTTGCAATACTCGATGACACCGGTGTGCTGAAAAAAATTATCGCCGCCCACGATGCAGGTAAAATAATGAACAGGATGCTATTCGAAGGACAGATTGAAGGCGCTCTTCATATGGGCATGGGATATGCTCTGACGGAGGATCTGCCTCTGGTAAACGGGAAGCCGGTGAGCTCAAAGTTAAAAGATCTGGGCATTATCAGGGCCTCAGAGATGCCCGAACTGGAGATTATAGGAATAGAAGAGAAGGACCCTTTCGGTCCTTACGGTGCCAAGGGAATAGGAGAGATAGGCATGGTGCCAACCGCAGCTGCAATAGCCAATGCCCTCTGTGCCTTTGACGGTGTAAGAAGAACAAAACTTCCGTTAAAACGGAAAAAATAAAACTATCAGACTTATGAACCTTCTGCTAAAGAATGCAACATACATAAACTGGAACACCCTTGAGTTCAGTGTCAGAAACATCCTGATCACTCAGGAAAAAACATCCCTGGATTTTCCCGAAGTTGTCACTAAGACATCATTGCCTCCCGACACTGAAATCATTGACTGTTCCGGCAAGCTGGTTACAAAATCATTCGCAGTTGGCCATCATCATGCCTACTCAGCCCTGGCAATGGGTATGCCGGCACCGGAAAAGAGCCCGCAAAATTTTCATGAGATACTTCAATATGTCTGGTGGAGACTTGACAAATGTCTTGATGCTGGGATAATTGAATCGTCAGCACTGGTGACGGCTATGGCATGCCTAAAGGCCGGGTCTACTTTTATTATTGACCACCATGCCTCACCGATGGCTGTGAAAGGATCGCTTGAGATCATTGCAAAAGCATTCGAAAAGGTAGGTGTATCACACCTTCTGTGCTACGAGGTCTCCGATCGCGATGGTGAAAAGATTGCGAGGCAGGGCATTGATGAAACAGAACGTTACCTCAGACATCACCAGGGCCTGGTCGGACTTCATGCCTCATTTACGGTCAGCGACAAGACAATGAGGCAGGCTGTGGCACTGACGAAGATACACAATACCGGCATACATATTCACGTGGCCGAAGACGGGTACGACCAGGAGCGATGTCTCAGGGAGCATGGGCAAAGAGTTATAGGACGACTTAGTAAATCCGGCGTTCTGAATTCACCGAAAACAATTCTTGTGCACTGCCTCCACCTTGACGACAATGAAAGGGAACTTCTCAGATCGTCACCGGTATGGGTGGCACAGAATAGTGAAAGCAACCTGAACAACAATGTGGGGCATTTCAGAAGTGCCGGGCTGGGAAACAACTTAATGCTTGGTACCGACGGCATGCACAGCGATATGCTGCGCAGCGCAAAGGCTGCATTCCTTACAGGACAGCAATCTGATAATATCACATCTGAATCGGCCTACAGGAGATTCAGAAATGTACACCGGTATCTCAGTGAAAACAATTTTGAGGGTGACGGCGAAAACAACCTTGTGGTTCTGGATTATGCCAGTCCAACTCCTGTAACATGTGAGAATTTCTCAGCTCATTTTATTTACGGGCTGACAGCTGAACATGTTACACATGTGATTTCAAATGGCAAACTGGTTGTCAGAAACAGAAAGATCCTCACCGTTAACGAAGAAGAGATACTGGAAGAATCGAGAAGACAAGCTGCAAGGTTATGGGACCGAATGGCGCTTTAATACTCCTTTAAACCACAGAAGACACAGTGTTAAGAAATGAGTTTCACTGCTTTTAATTGCAGATAAATGGCAGTGTTACTCTGTAATAACTCAGTGTAACTCTGTGGTAAAAAATGAATCAAACTTCCTGGTCTTTTTTGCTTTTCTTCTCAATGATTTTATCTACCAGGTCAGGTATTTTCTCAAATACCGCATCAAGACCCTTTGATCTTGAAACACTTACCAAGGATATCTGGTCGCCTTTAGAAACCAAAAAACCAAGAGGTTCAAGGCCTATTCCGGCACCGGCAGCTCCTGCCTTGCCCGGCCCCGCCTTTGAAACAGTGCCTGCTCCGCCGCCACTGCCGAAGCCCATCGAGATCTTAATAACCGGTACGCACTCAAATTCCCCCAGCTTGAAGGGCTGGCCGATAACAGTTTCTGTCTTAGCTGCCGTTCTGAGTTCCTCAACCACCTTGTTGAGCATCTCCTCAAGATTGAATTCCATAGTCTTATGTTTTATAGTTTTTAAAAAGATTTTTTAAGATGACTGAGATGATACTAAACAGATTGTTCCTCACATCAAGTACCAATCTGAAGTCACCCCTGTAGTTAATATTAAGGTCAATGTTCTGACAGGTGCTGGCATATACAAAGAGGGGATACAGGTTTGCGTTAAGTATCACATTTCTCGTATCGATATCAAGATAAAACCTGCTGATCCTGAAGCCGGTTGTTATCTGCCAGGCTATCCCTGAAAACATTTTAATCCTGCTCCATGCTGATCTTCCTGATGGTTTTTTTTCCTTCCGTTCTTTTTTTTCAGCCACCTCCTTTCTCTCCTTTTTCTTTAAAGGGAAGAAAGTGTAGCCGGCCCCGGGTACGGCGATTCTTACGGCAATCAGCTCCTCATCGTCCCTTCTGATACCGGCTTTTAAAATACCGTACTTTGCTCTCAGAAACTCATCCTCTTCTGAGTTGATGATTATATGAATGGGTGTCAGCAGCAGGAGAGTGATAAGCGCCGCAAGGGTCAGTATGATGATGATCCAGATCATTTCATCTTAGAATGATTCTGATGCTGCAAGGTAGAATCCGGCTGTTTTTTCACCGAACCCGATATCAATGGCAAGATTTGTACGGGAATTCTTGTCAACCATAATCCTTAATCCCAATCCATAACCCGGCCTGATTGACTCAAAGAGGTTAAGTGATTGAAATTCATTGTCTGCTGTTGTTGCATTCAGAAACAGCACACCGCCCAGCACACCGCTGCATTTTGATATCGGGAAGCGATATTCCGCTTCGCCGTACACCAGGTTAGCTCCACGGAAGCGTCCCTGGGTGTAGCCTCGTCCGCTACGGCCCCTCTGGTCATAGGCGGTGGCAGGCAAAATCATGTAGGGAAACTGCCCTTTAGGAGTAAAGCTGCCCATCATCCAAAAGGCCATAAGGTGTCGGGGATTTCTTTCTGATAACCCATGAAAGCTACGCCACTCCACCTGAT
>JALOMO010000120.1 GCA_025455395.1 Bacteroidales bacterium | reverse complement strand
TGTAAAAAATTGCCGTATATACAATCAGCACCAGGGAGACGATGCCCAGGGCTATCAGATCTCCCCTGGTGACAGTGAGGATACTTCCGAAAAGGTAACTCATAAGGTTAGGAGCATACCCCGGAGTCAGGTAAATGAAGATTATTCCTATTGCCATTCCAAGCGCCCATAAAATACCGATTGCGCTATCCTCTCGCATCTTACCCTTTGAGGTCATGTATTCCATACCAACAGCTGAACCCAATCCGAACAGAGCTGCTCCGATAACAGGGTTAATGGCCAGATAATGACCCAGCCCCAGTCCGCCGAAGGAGGCATGTGTTATTCCACCGCTGAGGAAAACCAGTCTTCGTGAAACTATGTATGTTCCGGCAATGCCTGCAGTAATGCTGGCAAACAGGGCTCCGGCAATCGACTTGACCACAAATGAATAGGCGAAGATACTGTCCATCACTCGTGCTTATGAAGTACAACGTGGGGAACATCGCCGTGGGTAACAAGCTGTATCGGGCATCCGTAGAGCTTAAGATCCTCATCGGTGATCTTGCTGTGAGGGTGGTAGTATAATCCTCCGTTGACACATGCAAATGACTTCACCCATGCAGATATTGTACCCACATCGTGTGAGACCATCATTATTGCCATCCGGTCATTCAGAGCCATGAGTTTATCATAGAAGTCAGCCTCAAAAGATGAATCGACGAAGGTAGCAGGTTCGTCGAGCAGCAGCAGTCGGGGTGATCCGGTAACAGCCCTGGCCAGGTATACCCGCTGCAGTTGTCCTCCGGACAGTTCATTTAGTGCCTGTCTGGCAAGCGGTGCAAGCCCGAGCTCGCCCATGACCTCCGCGGCACGCATCTTTTCTTTACGTCCCATCCGGCCTGCTGCACCTTTGTTCAGCATCAGACCTGAAAGAACCACATCCTCCACCGTCACAGGGAACAGAGTATCTCCCTGTGCTACCTGAGGTAAATAGCCAATCTGGTTAAGGGTGAGGTTCCCCGGGGAATAGTCTATCCGGCCCGATAACGGCTTCAGCAGCCCGAGTATAACTTTAAGGAGGGTTGTCTTGCCACCGCCGTTGGGACCGATGATACCAATGAAATCATTATCCTCTACGGCCATTGAGACATCCCTGAGCACTACCCTGCCTTCATACCCTGCTGTGAGAGATTCTATGTTAAAAAGTGTTGACATATTTCTGTTGTCTGAAGGTCTGAGGGTCTTATGTCTGAAGGTCTAAGGTCTGAAAGTCTAAAGTCTAAAAGTCTTTAAATATCTTCCTGGTTTCATACTCCTTGCTCCATGCGTTGTCCTCCGAAGCATTGGCGTAGGAGGGCTACCTGCCCCCTGCCTCAAGAGCCTCCGCTACCTCAATAACAGCTTTCTCCCAGTCTCTGTTCATCGGGTCAATGACAATGGTCTCTGTATTCGTCTCTTCCGCCAGTGACCTGGCACTACGGATATCATACTCTGCCTGGATGAAAATTATTCTTATATCCAGCTCCCTGGCCGTATCAATGAGCTCCTTCATCCTGGCTGGTGAGGGGCTCTTTCCCTCATCCTCAAAGGTTACCTGCTGAAGTCCGTAGTCTTTTGCCATGTAACCCAGGGCAGGATGATAAATCATAAATGCTTTTGAGGGCGTCTCAAGCATGGCTGCCTTAAGAATAGAATCGACCATGTCAATCTTCTTCACAAGGTTTTCATAACCGGTAACATATTTTTCAGCCGATCCGGGATTAAGCTCTGTCAAAAAGTTTCTGATATTTTCGGCCATCACGTATGCTGAGACAGGTGACATCCAGTAATGCGGGTCAGCTCCTTCATGATTGTGCCCCTCATGATCAAGATGATCTTCGTTATGGCCATCCTCCTCTTCACCAATAAGTTCAATGCCGGCTGAAAGATCGAGCATCTTCATTTCATCATTGATCTCGGTGAATCGCCCCATCCAGGCATGTTCAAACCCAAGCTGCCCGTTGAAGATAAAGGCTTCTGACCCGGCCAGCGATGTTATCTGCGCCGGTAGTGGCTCCCATATATGATGGTCAGCGCCGGGAGGCAGCATGACATTAACAATAAAGTCATCCCCTGCTATTCCTTCAACAAACCAGGCAAAAGGAGGCAGAGTTACCGTAATGATCCGTTCACCCTTCTTAACTGAAGGAGAGCCGCATGATATAGCCAGAAGTGCAATAACCGGTATCCAGGTGAAAAATCTTTTCATTATGTAAATATAGCTCAGCAAAATTAATATTATGACTGAAGCTGACAACTGTCGCGATTAATAAATCGATCCCTGATAAAAAAGTAGCGACGCCCAGGTTGGGCGTCGCTACTGATGAACCAACAAAACAGAGTGACCGAAAATCAGTTCGATGTCATTGATATGCGGAAGTTACCGGTAGCTGCCTGAGCTTTGATCCTGAATATCCACTTGCCGTTCTTCCAGTTGCTACCCTCATTTTCTTCAAAACTCTTGCGCCAGTTAAGAGAGCCGTTAGCGTCTATTACTACTTCAGAGAGGGGCTTTCCGTCAGGCATAATAATCGCCACGCTGATTGCTCCTTCAGCACAGTTCCCTGATACAGAGAGGCTCACATTACCGTCTTCCCCGCCTGCATCCATTGTGAACTCATTGGTGAACGAAGCTTCCATCACCTGGCGCGAATAGTTCCATGATGAACCCGGCTTTGATGAGCTGTAAGTGTCATAGAAATAATAACTGTCAAGGTGAGGTGCAGCGATATTCCATGTACCTGCTTCAGGTATCATAATAAGAGACTTCCTTGACATATCTTCAGCTCTCATGCGGATCTCATCAATATCCCTTTTCTGTCTTTCATACTCTTTCTTTGCATCCATCTGCATGTCTTTCTCAGCCTCCATCTGAATCTTCTTTAATTCCTCCAGTTCCTTCTGTTTTGCCTTTTCGGCAGACGTAGTTTCCTGTCCGCAGACAGAACCTGCCGAAAACAACATTACTGCCAGTGTTAATGCGATTAATTGTACCATTCTTTTCATGACTGCCATTGTTATAAGTTTCATATTGTAAAATTACAACGGCTTTTCTTTACCCTGAGTTAATGAGAGGTTAATGGTAGGTTAATCTTATTTTCGTTCCGATACAATGCTTAATTTTGACATAAAGTAATAGAGATGAGGCGTCATTTTCTCATAGTCGTTCTGATTGGTGCATTGATGTTCTTCCTTGCATTTCAGATCTATATGATTCACAGTGTATGGAAACAGAAGGAGGAGATCCTGTTTATGCGCTACAAGACACTGTCACGTGAGGCGCTTACAATGCTTCTTACAGCAAAGAAGGCCAACGGGTTCGAGAAAGCCATGGATGTGACTGATAAATTCATGGAACTGGTTATAAACGAAGAGATCCCGCTGCTGCATTCGGAAGCAGATACCGTTACCCTTCGAAAAGAGGTTCTCAGCCAGGTTTATAAGATCATTGAAAAGAACGAACATCTTTCAGGCTTTATCCGGGGCTACATCGAAAAGTACGGATATGACAGCAAGTTCGAGACATTTACCTATATAAATCCGCTGATATTGATCACCGGCAACGGAAAATTCCTCATCTTCGATACCGTCCCGCCTGCTCCATCAAAGACAATGATCATTGTCAACAACTTCAAGGAAGAGCACAATAACTTTGTAATAGGTTACACCCTGCTTATTGACCTTACACGTAAGAATCAGATGGTCTTCAGGGAGGCATCCTTCTCTTTTGCACTGATAACCGCAAGTATTTTAATAGTGCTTATTGTTTTCTGGGTTACATGGAAGAATCTCTCAGAAGAGAGGCGGCTGTCAGAGCTGAAAACCGATTTCATAAACAACATGACCCATGAGCTTAAGACGCCGCTCTCAACAATAACAGTTGCCGGACGGACCCTCGAAAAGGATCAGGTGCTTACAAACCCTGACAAGGTCCTCGAAACGGCAAAACTGATCGGAAAACAGAGCATCCACCTCAACCAGCTCATTAATACCATACTGGAAGTCAGCCTTCTTGAAAGAACCGAGTTCGAGCTTGATAAACATAAAGTCAATCCGGAGGAACTCATTCATCAGATCACTACCGCCTTTCTGACGTCATGTGACGGATGCGCTGTCATCGAAGAGGAGTACAGGACCTCAGATATGACAATTCACCTTGACATACTCTATTTTACCACCATGATCAACAACCTTCTGACCAACGCCGTAAAATACTGTGAGAAAGACCCGGTAATAAAAGTCACAGCATTATCAGAAGGAGGGAATCTGGTGATTTCTGTTTCAGACAACGGTATTGGCATGTCGCGCGAACACCTTGATCATGTATTTGAAAAGTTCTACCGCATTTCACACGGTAACATACACAAGACAAAAGGCCTGGGTCTTGGACTTTATTATGTCAGGAGAATAGCAACAGCCCACGGGGGGAATGTCAGCGTTACAAGCAGGCCAGGTAACGGGACAACATTCAGGATCAGCATACCGCAATAAACACTGAAGAGATGAAAATACTAATTGCAGAAGATGACATCGATTTTGGTAATATACTGTCACAGTATGTTACACTGAGCGGATTTGAGGTAGTTCTCGGTCGTAATGGCAGAGAAGCATGGGATCTGTTCCGGTCCGAGAAGCCTGACATCTGTGTGCTTGATGTCATGATGCCCGAAATGGATGGTTTCACCCTGGCTGAAAAGATGCGAACATCCGAACCAGGGGTGCCGTTTATCTTTCTTACTGCAAAAAGCATGCGTGAAGACATCATCAAAGGATTGAAGCTGGGGGCCGATGACTATATTACCAAGCCTTTTGATCCTGAGATGCTTATACTGCGGCTAAATAATATCCTGCGCCGGGTCTATTCGACTGTTGACGATGAATATATCATCTCGAGGTGCACTCTTCGGTACAACGCTCTTGAGCTTATCACCCCGGAAGGCAAGGAGAAGCTCACGCTAAGGGAAGCACAGCTTCTCCGGCATCTTATCATTAACCGCAACAAGACACTCACCCGCGAGCAGATACTGACAGAGATATGGGGTGAAGACGACTATTTCCTGGGCCGAAGTATGGACGTCTTTATCAGCAGGCTCAGGAAGTACCTTTCAGATGATCATGGTCTTGCATTACGGACACTGCGAGGGCTGGGTTTTATCCTTGAGGAAGTTAAATGAATCTACCCGGCTGTTTCTGATTCACGAATGAGAAATTCTGTCAGGTTGACATCATGACTGAGATTAAGTTTTCTTCTCAGCCTGTAGCGTCCGATTTCAACCGCCCTCTGTGAAATATTAGTAAGATTGGCAATCTCCTTGGTAGTGAAGTTCATTCTCAGGTAAGAACATAATCTCAGATCATTTGGAGTCAGTGACGGGTATTTTTCTTTCAGTTTCCTGAAGAACCCCTCCTGTGAGAGCTTAAGGTTCTTCATCACCTTCTGCCACTCTTCGGTCTGTGTGTCGAGACCGTGATCAATAATCTGTTCCATCTCCCTGATGAACCTGACCGGTAGCCGTGTTGAGAAAGCTTTAAGGTTGTCAAGCTTATCATGCAATTCCCTTAGAATATCAGTCTTCCTTATGAGATAACGCATTGTGAGCATCAGTTCATAGCTCTTATAATCAAGCTCGCTCTCAAGCTTGTTCTTGCCGACTTCATATTCAATAAGGCGACGATGCCGGTCAAGTTCAAGCCTGAAGACTTTCACTCCGGCTGCAATAAGGGCTGCGACAATAATTGCATAAATCACTATTGCCCACCCGCTGATATGAAAAGGTTTCCTGATAGTAAATGCAGCTTCAGTCACCTCTTCACGCACAGCTTCCCTTATCTGCAGGCGATAACTGCCATGCCTCAGGTTTAAATAAGTGAAATTATCAGTAGCAGTCCTGTACCACTGATTACCGAGCTCAGGTATTCTGTAACGGTATTCCCTGCCAGCCTCTTCAAACCATGAAGGATTGGCAATATGAACAGTAAGATTGTTTGTTCTGTTTGGGATCACGATTTTGCCGAGGCTATCAGGAACGACATAACGTATCCTGGACTTACCACTGAAGACCAGACGATTGATCTTCAGGGCTGATTCCCTGTTGTCTTCATTAAGCTGGGTAAGGTTGATAGTGGCAAATGCCTGACGCGTAGGTATCAGCAATGTGGCGGCATCCAGTTCAATTATCTGTTGTTCACGCCAGGGAAGGTCTTTATATTCATGAAAGAACTCCATGGTCTTTTCAGCCTCCATGGATCGGGTTATATTGAAAAGGGCTATCCGGTTCTCAAGTATAAACCAGTAGCTATTTTTAACATAATGTATTATTTGTGTGGCTCTTACATATTCACCCAGGCCCGGCTCGAGGGATCTGAGCAGGAAGAATTCTTTTCTCTCATTGTCAAATGCATAGATATGTCCGGAGGTAAGAAATACCACCTGGTTATTTATATTTGAAATTGTGACAATGTCTGAAGTGTCTGCAACAGAACTGAAGTAAATGGTATTAACAATGGAGTCAGCATTCTCATTCAATTCGAGCCTGTATATCCCCTTCTGAGGATGCAATGCCCAGACATATCCCAGATAGTCGACCTCGATGAACCTGGTTGGTTCAATATATCCTTCTATTCTGTTGAAAAAGCTCCAGTTTCCCTTCTCATCCTTTCTGAAAGAGATTATCCCTGTATAGGTACCTTCGAGCAGAAGATCACCATACGGCTTCAGTGACCATCCTCCGGTGACATCGGAGATTTTTTTTATGTAATTGCCGTTCAATAAGAATGTTCCGTCATTATGGCCGCATAATATCTGGCCACCGTACCTGGCAAGCTTCCAGACCTGTCCCTGGGTGTTTGGGATCAGCCTCAGGTTTGAGAACCGATAATATCCGTCATTATTCTCTATGTTTGCCATAAAGAGACCATGGTTTGTACCCAGGTAGAGGCTTTTAGAGTCTGTAATTGCTGTATATATGGTACCCAGATTCCCATTGGTGTTTGCATAATATGAAACGGGAAAGGATGTGTTCATGAAGTTAGCGCCATCGTCAAGGCCAATCCATAGCCCGTCATCATCATCGCTGAAGAGAGACAGAACAGTGTTGTTATTTAATCCGTTGGAATAGTCAAATGAATTAATAATCTTACCTGACCTGTCGCAGAACACAACACCTTTAAGAATTGTACCGAAAACAACCAGAGAGTCATTCATTGCCAGTCCGGCATTGCAGGTCTGCTCCCTGAGATACTCTGAGACTTCACTCTTCAACGGGGAGAAAGAGAGACCATCAAATGTGTAGATCCCATCGTTTGCAGTGCAAATCCAGTGGTCATTAGGGCTGAAGGTGACTACTGCATGAACCTTCGAGTACTGAAATACCTCGCTTCCTTTTATGAAGGTGAACTCAATACCATCAAACCAGTATAAACCAAGACCCAGCGCCTGCGCAATAAACTTCTCACCTGCCCTGAAAAAAAAGAGCATGTTCGAAGGGGTGCTTATTGCACTTACAGTATTGTAGTCATATTTGTATACAGTGGTAAAACTCTGAAAAAGGAGAGTATGGTTAAGTTCAAAAATATTCCATATCTCATCATTCTTTGCTACTTCGGCTTCTCCTGCCAGGGAGTGGTATGACAATCCACCCGATTGATCTTTCGTCCAAAATCCAAAATCTTCAAATGAACCGGTGAATACAACTCCTTCATCATTAACATAGACAGACCTTGCACCCTGGCGGTGCGGCACGGGAAAAGTCCTGGTACTGATACCGTTATACTCCACCAGCCCGGCAGAGTTGGCAAAGTAGATATACCTGCTTACGGGGTCCTGGTATATTTCCCAGTTCTGACTTGTAACAGGAATATGATTTGAAACATAATTCTGGATCTCATTCTGACGTTGGCCATCCTGGCCAGTTATTGTATAGGACCCTCCAAAGGTGCAGAAAAGGAAGAAAAGTGACCTGAGTGTATTCCACCCTGCATTAGCTGACATAAGACCGGAATGTTAATTACCTTAGTTAACAACCGTAGTAAATATATGAAAAAAAGCTAAATAACAGACAGGTAACACATCAGTCCGGTCAACGAAGGTGCAGGTCAGAAGGTTTAAAAGGGGTTACTCACTGAATTATTATAACTGTACCTCTATGATATTCTCCGGTCGGTCCAGCATCCTGATAAATTCATCAGCCTGAATGACGGCACCACCGTGGCGATACCTGTTATCCTCATATGCAAAGTTTACGAACCTGCCATTGATTGAGACAGACCGGGGAGCGTAATTACCTTCTTTAACGGAGTATTTGAAAGTTGTAGGGTGACCCATAAAATTGAGAGAAGCTACTAACCCATCCATTGAAGATGGAATTACCGGATCAATGATAATATTACCGAATTCATATCTCAACCCCAGCAACCGTGTAACGATGATGCCGATATATATCCCAGGCCCGCTGGAATATACCCTCCATCCACCTTTAAGTGGTATTCTTCCCTTTTTAATTTCATCGTACATCTCGTCGGCTTCATAACGGTTCCTGAAGGTGACATCCGAACTGCTGTAATAGCAGTTTGACTGCCTGATCTCTCCACTGGGTACAATGTTTCTGTATGCCACAGGGATAGCCTGGCGCAATGCTTTCACAAAGAGATCTGCCTTTCCTGTGCGTGACAGTGCTTCAGCATATCGGATGTGTTCATGCACATACATGAGCCCGATCTCGCGGCCAAAGAAGGTACTGCTCTCAGCTCGCTGAAAGAGTTGCTGTATTCCACCCCTGTATTTGAGCGGGCGATCCATAAGCCGTGCACCGTCAGGGCCCTTGAGATATTGTTCAATAATTTCCTGGTGTCTTTCTGCCTGGTCACCCGTAAATATTTCGCTGATTATTCCGCGGTTCATCGGCAGCAGGCTGTAGCTTATTCCGGTAATGT
>JALOMO010000119.1 GCA_025455395.1 Bacteroidales bacterium | reverse complement strand
ATAAAGAGTGACCCCCTGCCATTACCAAGTTCACGTCTCAGTCCGTCTGCATAACCAACCGGTATAACTGCAATCTCCCTTTCATATTCAGTGGCACCGTTACACCCATAGCTGACAGGCTCACCTGCAGCGACCGTGCGTACCTGTGACACTGCAGTGACAAACCTTCCCGTATGCCTCAGTGATACTCCGCTGAACTCTCCCACTCCATACAACCCTATACCTATACGAACCATATCAAACTGGTATTCGGGAAACCGGCTGATTCCTGCCGAATTGAGAAGATGAAGTCTGATAGTGTAGCCAAGTGATTTTCCCAGTCTTGCTGCCGCTTGGGAAAGGAGTGCGGCCTGACGGTGAGTAAAGTCGTCATATAGCGGATTCTCACTGGCTGAGAGATGCGAAAAGAGTGATACGACTCTGAAATGCTGTTCCGAAGGGAGCATATCAGCCAGTAGGTTTACCTCGCTGATGTTGAAGCCCAGCCTGTGCATGCCTGTATCAATCTTGATATGCACCGGGTAATTGAGCAGACCATATCTTTTTGCACTTCTAAGGAAACTATTGTAAGATTCCATGCTGTAAATCTCCGGCTCCAGGTTATGACGAATTATCATTTCCATTGCACTCTCATCGGGATTCATCACCATGACAGGTGCTGTTATGCCTGCCTCCCTGAGTGCAATGCCTTCATCTACATATGCCACGGCGAAATAATTTACCCGGTTATATTCCAGGAGTGAAGCAATTTCAGATGAACCTGATCCGTAGGCAAAAGCCTTGACCATGGCCATGATACCTGTTCCGGGGTTCAGGAGGCGCCTGAACTCGTTCAGATTATGCACAACGGCATTCATATTTATTTCCAGCCTTGTCAGGTGTAACTGCTGAACGAGAAGGCTGCTTATACGCTCAAAGCCAAAAGCCCGGGCTCCTTTTATCAGTATTGTCTCATTGCGAAACGTGATACTGCGGAACGTATCATTGAAATCAGCCGTGGAAGCAAAGAATGATGAACCTTCCGGGAACAGTCCACACTGACGGCACAGAGCCTCTCCTACACCTATGAAACGGTCAATGCCAGTCTTCCTGACTGCTTCAGCAACACCTTCATAAAGCCTTTTCTCATCACCCCCTATCTGCCTGAAGTCTGATAGTATCAGTGCGGTTCTGCCCCTGGCATGAGTGCGGAGAAAATCAAGCGCCATGATTAATGATCCGGGGTCAGAATTATAATAGTCCTCTATAAGGGTGCATCCGTTGATCCCTTTTTTTATCTCCATGCGCATAGCAACTGCCGGGAGTCCTTCAACGGCCTTTATGATAATATCATCAGGAATACCTTCGGAAAGGCAGCATGCCATCACACTGGCAGCATTCTCGGCCGATGCCCTGTCGGCAAAGGGTATTATAACACTGAATGACGATTCGCCAGTGACGCACTCAAGTACCTGCTGCCCGCCGGACTTTTCACTGACCCTGACACTAAGTGAAGCCCCTGATCCTGACAATGACCACGTAAATGCCGGGATATGGCTGTATTTTCTATCCACCTCACCTTTTATGATCTTATCGTCAGTACTGTATATGATTAATCCTGCGCCCGCAGCGAGGAGGAGCTTCTCAGCAGCTATCTCTTCCCTGCTGCTGAAATTTTCCCTGTGGGCATCACCAATGTTTGTTATGACTACTGTATCGGGTCTGATGATATGTGCCAGCTTTATCATCTCCCCCGGTCTGGAAATACCGGCCTCTATGATCGCGACATCATAACGGTCATCGATGTTGAGAAGCGAAAGTGCTACCCCTAACTGCGAGTTATAGCTCCTCGGGCTTCGGATAACTCTCCTTCTGGTCCCCATTGTCTCTGACAGCCACTCTTTGACAATGGTTTTGCCGGTGCTTCCGGTCACTGCAATTACCTTTCCCCTGAAGTCATTTCTCTTTTGGGCGGCCAGGAGGTGTAATGCCTCAAGAGTATCATTTACCTTCACGAAGGCAGCGCCGGTCATGAACTCCTGGTTATCCGGGAGATTCTCTACGAGAAAGAGGCGCACTCCCCTGTCATATAATGGTTCTATGAAACGGTGTCCGTCGTGATTGGGTCCGCGCAGAGCAACGAACAGGAGATCATGACCGGCGCCCGATGACCTGCTGTCTGTCATGATACCCGTTGCAGCAACAGACTTATCACCTGATAACGTTCCTCCTGTTACTACAGCCAGTCCAGAGGCACTGATCTTCAACTCTCTACCTGTTAAATGATTTAATATAGCATGACCTGCAGATAGGCTCGTAGAGATCCTTCTCACCGAGCATCACAACCTTGTCATCCTTTATCTTCCGGAAAGAGTAGTTGGCCAGGTTTCCACATCTCACGCAGATAGCGTGCACCTTGCTGACATACTCAGCCACAGCCATCAGGGATGGGATCGGACCGAAGGGCTTGCCTGCAAAATCCATATCGAGCCCGGCAACAATTACCCTCGTGCCCGCATCTGCCAGAATAGTACATACATCAACGAGACCCGCATCAAAAAACTGAGCCTCATCAATTCCCACTACTTCAACGCCTGATGAGAGCAGCAATATTGAGGATGCATTCTCTACCGGTGTTGATGTTATTGACTTTTCGTCATGAGACACTACCCGCGTCTCAGAGTACCTGGTGTCAAGCGATGGTTTGAATATCTCAACCTTCAGCCCGGCAAACATTGCCCGGCGAAGCCTCCGTATCAGCTCTTCGGTCTTACCGGAGAACATTGATCCGGCTATGACTTCAATCGAGCCACGTTTTCCGGCATTGTCCACCGAATTTTCAAGGAATTCCATACTTCAGCACAGGGTTGCACCGTTCATTAATGTAAACTGATTACTTCAGGCAGATGCGATTATTATATACTTTTGCAAAATAAAGAAAAGCGTTCATTATAAAAAATAAAGGGTGATGGATTTCAACATGGCATTAGGCATTATCAGAAAGGATTTGGAGGAAGCACGAGCCTTGCTTGAACAGTTAACTGAACTTCCCGGAACACATATTGCAGAGTTAGAGCTTGCACGTTCAAGGGTGCGGAGTGCCTCTGAGATGCTCATCCTTCTTCCACAACTGAGGGAGGAAATGGAAGAGGATAAGGTTAAGGATAAGGTTAAGGTTAAGGTTGAGGTTAAGGATGAGAATGATGGTACAACGAGACCTCAACCTCAACCTCAACCTCAGCCTCAGCCTCATCAGGAGCCTCAAAAAACTCAGGAGACAGCCAGACCTATCCTGGCTGACAAATTCATCTCCACTGACAGAATAGGACAGATGGTCACTTCAGTCAAACAGGATGAGTATATTACCTCTGCTATGCTTAACAAGCCAATAAGTGATATTGGCGCTGCCATTGGTATCAATGATAAATTCTACTACATACGTGAGCTCTTCAGCGGCGACAGCAGGGCATACCACGACACCATCAGGCGTCTCAACAGCGCTGCCTCTCTCGGTGAAGCGATGAAGATTCTTGACGAGAGCACAGTGATGGGTTCTGATCCGGCAGCACAGTCTGCCTTTGTTGATGTAGTAAGGAGAAAATTCAATATTAATGTCTAAGCTCTACCTTGTGCCCACCCCAATAGGTAACCTTGGTGACATCACCATGCGTGCGATTGAGGTTCTGGGCTCTGCCGGAGTAATCCTTGCCGAAGATACCCGTACCACCCGCATACTCCTCAACCGATATAATATTAGTGTACCGCTGAGTTCGCATCACAAATTCAACGAACACCGCAGTATTGAGGCAGTATGTGACCGCATTGAGCAGGGTGTGGTGACGGCACTCGTATCTGACGCCGGCACACCGGGGATATCTGACCCCGGTTTTCTGCTTGTGAGACGTTGTATTGAGCGGGGCATCGAAATAGAGGCTCTCCCCGGCCCCACAGCATTCCTTCCGGCATTGGTCGCATCAGGATTACCATGTGACCGTTTCTGTTTTGAGGGATTCCTTCCTCAAAAAAAAGGCAGACAGAAGAGGATCGCTGCCCTGGTAAATGAAGAACGCACAATGGTATTTTATGAATCACCATACAGGGTAATTAAGACTCTGGGGCAGCTTGCAGCTGTTCTCGGTGCTGAGCGCAGGGCATCTGTCTCCAGGGAGCTTACAAAAAAATTTGAGGAGACCGTCAGGGGAACACTTTCTTCTCTTACAGAGCATTTCACCTCTTCTGCTCCCAGGGGTGAATTCGTTATCATCGTTGCGGGAACCTCCGGCAGAGAACACTCTGAAGAAGAAACTGAGTGATGCCATACAGGAGTCTGATACTTTTCGTCACCGCCACCCTTCTGTGGCTCCCTGTGATGGGACAGACACTGCAGGGAAGGATAACAGATGCTTCAGGATCGCCTCTTCCGGGTGCATCCGTTTATATCACCGAGCTAAGGCAGGGAACAACTTCCAATAATGAAGGTACATATTTGGTACCACTCCCGCCCGGAACATATACGGTAAGTTACCAGTTCCTGGGATATTCGCCTGAAACAAGAGTAGTTACTGTCACGGACTTCAACATCATTGCCGACATCTCTCTCACTGAACAGTATTATGAGATCCCTGCCGTGAGGGTATCTGCTACCGGTAAAGATCCGGCTGAGTTTATTATGCGCAAAGCCATCGGTATGGCCCCTTTCCATCTTAACCAGGTCAGCAGTTACAAGGCAGAAGTATATATGAAAGGAGGCGGTAAGATCGAGAAACTACCATTGATAATCAAACGGCAGATGAAGGTTGATGCCAATGACATTCAAATAAAGGAAGGAGAATATTATGTCGTTGAATCTGTCAATATAATAACATTCACAGCACCTGACAGTTACGTTAATCAGGTGATATCATCACGTTCCAATCTGCCTGTACCAGAGAGTGAAACATCGCCAATGGATTACCTGGAGGCGAGTTTCTACCAGCCCGTTCTTGTGGAGATGGCCATTTCACCACTTGCACCAAATGCTTTCTCACATTATGACTTCAGGTTCATGGGCTCGACCTCCCAGGGAGATTATGTCATAGATAAAATAGAGGTTATACCAAAAAGAAAAAGCCAGCAGCTCTTTGAGGGGGTGATCTATATAGTTGAAGACCAATGGGCCATTCACTCTCTTGACCTCATCAATGAGAATATGGCCGGTAAGATCAGAATCAGACAACTATATACCCCTGTCGAAGAGGAGATATGGATGCCTGTCAGTCACGAGTTTAGCATGGATATCTCGATACTTGGGATTAAGGCCAGGGCATCATATACAAGCGCAGTCAAGTATCTTGATGTGCTGCCTGACAGGTCGCTAACGCCCCCCTCATCTTTCTACGTCGCGACTGACAAGCCTGAGACTGAACGGCCCAAGACAGAGACAGAAAAGGAGATTGAGGCCATTCTCTCAAAAGATGAACTGAATGCACGTGATATGTCACGTCTCGCCCGGCTGAATGAAAAGAATGTTTCAAAAAAGGAGGAGAAAGGCTCACTTGAGATAAAGGATAAAACAACTTATATCATTGAGAAGGATTCAATTCCGCCCGACTCAGCGTACTGGGAGAGGGTCAGGCCAATACCGCTTACTGAAGAAGAGGTGAAAAGCCTGGAGACTGTAAGTTCAGCCACAGGAGACCTCTCAACACGTAACAACAATACAGTGACCATAAATATCGGGCCGGAACAGGATTCAGTAAAAAAGAAAAATCCTGTTGTAAAAGCTGCAAAGGATATCCTAACCGGCAGGAGGTGGCAACTCTCGGAGGAGAGCTCACTGAACTATGACGGACTGGTTCACCTGAGAAGTTTTTCATTCAACACCGTTGATGGATTTATTCTTGGGACAGGATTTAATTACATGACGAAAGTTGGGGATAAGGCGAGATTCTCTTTTGCTCCCGCCGTAAAGTATGCATTCAGCCGTGAACGACTATTATGGTCTGCCTCTGCCAATATGCTCTATAACCCCCTCTCCCAGTCATCCTTTTTTATCAGGGCCGGAAGCAGCTCCGATGAGTTTGCTGCCTCAGGAGTAAACCCAATTGTAAATACCGTATCATCACTATTCTTTACCGAAAACTGGATGAAGCTTTATAACAGCTTCTACCTCATTGCAGGTCACCGCGGAGAATTAACGAACGGATTGATTCTTTCACTTCAGGCCAGGTATGAGGAGAGAGACCCGCTTGAAAACACTACCTCTTTCACTTTTTTCAACCCCGGGAATGAGTACTCACCAAATATTCCCGATAATCCGTTCGTTTCAGGCGATGTTGAGGGTTACAATCCGCTTATATCATTCAGTCACAGCCACCTCTCACTATCTGCCCAGCTTACTTATACCCCGCGTCAGCCTTACAGGATCAGAAATGGCTACAAGATGTACGAAGATTCTGATTATCCTACATTTAGCCTTCAATGGAGACACGGATATAATTTCAATGACACTCTTTCCGGTCATTTTGATGCAATAAGGGTGGAGATAAATCGCTCGGACCGTTTCGGGCCGTTCAACGAAATTTCATGGCGCATCATTGGAGGTGGTTTTGTGAACCGCAGCAATGTGCAGCTGCAGGATATGCATTTCTTCAATACACAGGCTTCACCGGTCCTGATAAATAACTATGAAGATGCCTTTTACCTTAAACCCTATTATTCCATTTCATCTCCGTCATATTTCGCTGAAGCACATCTGCGTTACTACTCTTCCATCCTTGTGCTTAAGAGGTTACCAGGGCTGAGCAATACTCTGACAAGAGAGAAGGTCAGCTTCTCAGGATTATGGACACCTTACGAGGGCTTTTATTACGAGGCCGGGTATGCCCTCAGCGAGATCTTCTTTATGGCAGAAGTAGGCGTTTATGCCGGCTTCAATGATCTGTCATGGCATGGAATAGGGCTAAGGCTGACACTGAAATTCGACTGACAATCAGAACGAAGGTTTACGGGCATTGTCTTCGGGCGAGAAGTCGCTGTAGTCAGATGAGAGATCATCGTTCATCTTTGACCCCCGGGTAAAGACACCTGACGTCGAAGCCGGGAAAGTAACCTCTGTACCAAACTCATCAGGCTCAACAAACATTGCCCTGTCTTCCTTGAAGTAAAGCAGTATCTCGTCTGTCGGGCCGTTACGGTTTTTGGCAAGAATTATATCAGCATGACCTTTTGTCGACTGCCCGTCTTCGAACTGTGATACTCCCATCTTTTCAGGTCTGTGAATAAAGACAACCATATCGGCATCCTGTTCTATGGCACCTGACTCACGCAGGTCTGACAGCATCGGTTTCTTATTCCCTCCCCTCGTCTCCACAGATCTGTTAAGCTGTGAAAGAGCCAGTACTGGCACTGCAAGCTCCTTGGCAATGCTTTTAAGTGCCCTTGAGATTGAGCTCACCTCCTGCTCCCGGCTGCCTGCGTCTGGCGGGCCGGTCATGAGCTGCAGGTAGTCGACGATAACCAGGTCCAGCTTGTTTTGCGCCTTAAGCCTCCGGCACTTAGCCCTCAGCTCAAAGACAGAGATGGCCGGAGTGTCATCAATAAATATCGTTGCTTCAGTAAGAGGCTTAATGCGTGACTCCAGCAGAGACCACTCTTCTGCTGTGAGCCTGCCGTTCTTGATCTTTTCGCCGGGTATTTCCGTCTCAGCCACTATAAGCCTGTTAACAAGCTGTATGGCTGCCATTTCAAGACTGAATATCGCCACTTTCCTGCCATGATCAATGGCCATATTCCGTGCCATCGACAGTGCGAAAGCGGTCTTCCCCATGGAGGGACGGGCAGCAATGATGACAAGCTCCGACTTCTGCCAGCCAGAAGTGAGCCTGTCAAGCCTGGTGAAGCCGGAGGGCACACCAACAAGTGCCTCTTCCTTCTTGCCAAGCTCCTCTATCTCCGATAATGCCTGTTTTATTACCTCATGCAGCGGCATCACTTCATGCTTGATATTTCCCTCAGCGATCCTGAAGAGCTCGTCCTCGCTCTTGTCAAGCAATTCCGTGACATCAAGGGTGTCCTCATACACCATGTTCTGTATCAGTGTAGCGGCACGTATAAGCTCACGCTGTATATATTTCTGAAGTACTATGCGGGCATGATACTCAACATTCGCAGCAGAAACCACTTTTGATGTAAGCTCAGTAAGGTAAACAGCACCTCCGGCCTCCTCCAGGTCATTGACACGTTTAAGTTCCTGTGTGACAGTCAGAAGGTCTATCGCCTGATCACGCCTGTTAAGCTCAGCTATCGCTGCAAATATCTTCTGGTGGGCAGCCGAATAAAAAACCTCCGGTCGAAGTATATCCACTATCATTCTCGCAGCCTCTATCTCAAGCATGGCGGCACCAAGGACCGCCTCTTCCATCTCAGGCGATTGAGGCGGTATCCTGCCTCCTTCGGGAATGACCATTACTGAGGACTTTTTATCCTGCCTGGATCTCTGTGCTACCGGGGACATTATAGTATGATATTGTTAAACAATTAATTAGCTGCAACATGAATCTGCTTCAGATAGGGTCAAAATTAACAAATAGACACTATCAGGTCAGGATTCTGTGATCTTTTGTTTCAAACAATGAATGTTAAAAAGATGTTGAAAACGGATATAATCTGTAAAGATGCGAATAATTGAAAAGGTTCATATATTTTTGATGTCTCAACAGTCAGTCAGGGAATGGTAGTCTTTCCAAAAGCAAAAATAAACATAGGGTTAAGGATCGTTGAAAAGAGACCTGACGGTTTTCATAACATCGAAACCTTCTTCTACCCTGTTGCCATTGCTGATGCTCTTGAGTTTGTTGTAAGGAAGGACAACAGGAAATATGATACATTGAAGGTCACAGGGGTGATGGAGGATTCTGATCCTGACAATAACCTGGTAATGAAGGCTGTAAAAATAATGCGCGAATCCTTCGATTTCCCGTGCATAAAGATACACCTTCACAAAGCCATACCCCTGGGTGCCGGTCTTGGAGGGGGATCATCAGACGCTGCAGGCATGCTTAAAGCTCTTAACAGATACTTCGGCTTCGGACTTAACTCAGAGGAGTTGCGGTCTTTTGCCGGCAGGCTGGGCAGTGACGCTCCGTTCTTCATTGACAGCACTCCCTC
>JALOMO010000206.1 GCA_025455395.1 Bacteroidales bacterium | reverse complement strand
GATGATATCGTAGTCGTCGATACGACAAAAAGCCTGGAGCATCTTTGGCTGTTGTCTCAGGATATCGGGCGATATATCATTTACCAGAAACATCTTCAAATTTTCAGGCATGCTGATTTCGAGAAAGACAATGTCTCGGTATCAGGCTTTGCGTACGGTGGCGCTTCGGTATATGCAGACTCACTCGTACCCTCACTTAGCCTCTTCCAGCAGATAATATCGGCGTACGGGGCAGGAGAGTTTGACAACCCTACCCTGACAAAAATGCTGGCCGGGAAAAAAGCTTCCGTCACACTTGGAGTTCAGGAAGTCATGCAGACTGTCTCCGGCTCCTCCACGCCGAAGGACTTTGAGACATTGATGCAGCTTCTCTATCTCAGGTTTGCCCGGCCGAACTACAACAGGGAGGCCTTTGATGCCCTCCTGGGGCGCTTCTCAGCAATGATTGCAGCACAGCAGAAGGATCCCAGAAAGATGATGGGTGACAGCCTCAGCCTTAACATGACAGGTTATCATCCCCGTACCTTTGTTGCGACACCTGAATCAATGAAGAAGATAAGGTTTGAAGACGTTAATTATATCTATGAGACAGCCTTTGATGACGCCTCGGCATTTACTTTCTTCATCACCGGCAACCTTGAAGAGACAGTTGCCCGTGAGATGGCCTCAAGATATATAGGGTCGCTCCCCTCGAAGAATCTCTCTGAGACGTGGAAAGACCTTGGCGTCAGACAGCCTGAGGGTACCGTCAGGAAGGAAATACCGATACCTATGGCAGTGCCCAAGGCAACAGTTGTGATCAGCTATTCGGCCGAGTCGAAATATGTACCAAAGAATTACATCGCGATGGATGTCCTGAAAGGTATCCTTGATCTCGTTTACACCGAGAAAGTGCGCGAGGCAGAGGGCGGCACCTATGGGGTAAGCGTCAATGCGTCGTCACAGCTGAGGCCTGTTGCGAAGTCTGTTCTCATGGTTGCATTCGAATGTGACCCGCAGAGAGCTGATGAGCTCAAGTCTATTATTTACAGGGAACTGGAGAGTATTGCCAAAAACGGTCCTTCTAAGGAGAACCTGGATAAAACAGTCAGTAATTTGCTGAAAACGAGGGAGGAGGCTCTGCTGCATAACAGCTACTGGGCAAACACCATACGCAGTTACTATCTGACAGGCATAGACAACAATGCCGCCGTTAACTACAATGAAATCCTCGACGGCATGACTGAAAAAACCATTCAAAAACTGGTAAAAAAATATCTGGCCAAAGCGGACCTTATGGAGCTGGTCTTTCTACCTGAAGAGAAATAGAGCCTGATCATGAAAGAGACCTTTAAAATGGTCTCTTTCTTTTTTTCTAAATTGCATCACGAAATAAAAATCGGTTTGTTAATTGAACCTGTTCGGGGAGCATATAGGAGACCTGATAAAATTACCGGTAAATGATCCGGTGATCGTTTTTGTGCTGATTCTGGGCATAATCCTGGCAGCCCCGGTCTTCCTGCGGAAATTCAGGATCCCCGGAATTATAGGACTGATAATTTCAGGCATTATCATTGGCCCGAATGGCCTTAACATTATCGAGAAGAGTCTTGCAGTTGACCTCTTCTCAACCATCGGGATGCTTTTTCTGATGTTCATTGCAGGGCTTGATCTTGACCAGCAGCAGTTTAGCCGGACCCGGAACAAAAGCATAGTATTCGGTATACTGACTTACATCGTACCCTTCGGCATCGGCCTTCCAGTGTGTTATTATCTTCTTGATTACAATCTCATCACAAGCCTGATGATATCCAATATGTTCGCCACGCACACCATGGTGTCTTATCCTATTGTCACAAGGCTTGGCATTGCAAGGAATGAAGTTGTGGCAGTGGCCACCGGAGGAACAGTCATTACCGATACTCTGGTGCTTTTTGTTCTTGCCGCAATTGCCGGAACAGCAACAGGTGGAAGCAGTATTGATCTTTATATAAAGTTAATTATATCATTTATCCTGTTTCTGCTGTTTATGGTTTATGTAATCCCGGTCGTCTCGCGGTGGGCCTTCAGGCGTCTCGAGGATGATAACTATTCACAGTTCATTTTTGTGGCCTTTATTGTTTTTATCTGTGCATTGCTGGCCAGGATAGCAGGCCTGGAGCCGATAATAGGCGCCTTTGCCGCAGGTTTTATCCTTAACCGGATTATCCCTGCTGCTTCAATTCTGCGGAACAGGATTGATTTTACCGGGAATGCCCTCTTCATTCCATTTTTTCTGATAAGTGTCGGCATGATTGTCGATTTCAGGGTCATATTTGCAGGTCCTGTACCTTTGATTGTAGCTGCAGTACTGACAACAGTAGCCCTTGCCGGTAAATGGGCTGCCTCTGAAATAACTTCACGGATTTTTAAGTTCTCAACCTATCAGCGACGGCTTCTCTTCGGACTGACAAGCTCTCATGCCGCAGCCATACTTGCCGTAATAATGGTCGGTTACCGCATCGGAATAATTGATGAGAATGTAATTAACGGCACAATCATCCTGATACTGGTAACATGCCTTGTCTCTTCATTAATTACAGAATCAGCAGCACGCAACCTGGCCCTTGGCGGAAACCTTGAAACCTCTTCAAAAGACGATACAACCAGGGAAACCATTATTATCTCGCTTTCTAACCCTCAGAACATGG
>JALOMO010000118.1 GCA_025455395.1 Bacteroidales bacterium | reverse complement strand
TCACTCGCCGGCCCCAAGGTGCTTGAACATATCGTTGACGTTGTGTTGCAGTTCGAAGGCGACGGCAACTATGTGTTCCGTATCCTCCGGCCTGTGAAAAACCGCTTCGGGTCGACAGCCGAGATAGGTATTTTTGAGATGGCCGGCGACGGGCTCCGCGAGGTGACGAACCCTTCGGAACTCTTCATCAGGCGCGACCGTGAGCCTGCCAGCGGAGTCTCTATCGCCGCCACCGTCGACGGACTCAGGCCTTTTATGATCGAAACACAGGCTCTTGTGAGCAGTGCGGTCTATGGCACTCCGCAGAGAAGCTCGACTGGTTTTGACACAAGAAGACTCAATATGTTGCTGGCAGTACTTGAAAAAAGAGCGGGATTCAGGCTGGCAGTGAAAGATGTCTTCCTTAATATAGCAGGCGGAATAAAGGTCAGTGACCCGGCTATTGATCTGGCAGTTGTGAGCTCAGTACTCTCATCAAACCTTGACTCACCCGTGGGACATCATACTGCCTTTGCAGGAGAGGTAGGGCTTTCAGGCGAGATTCGTCCCGTTGCCAGGATAGAACAAAGGATTCTTGAAGCATCAAGAATGGGATTCGAACAGATAGTAATTTCAGGTTATCACCGTAACGTGAAGGAACATGACGGACTTAATATAAGGTCTGTCGTGAAAATTGAGGGGCTTGTAAGATTATTGTTCTCCTGATCAGTAGTACTGCTGCCTGTATGGACTTCTCTGATTTTTTACTGCAGCCCGGTCACAGTCAAGTTCAATATTGAAATTTGCCGGAGCCTCGAAGAGTGATCCTGACATAGGGGCAAACTCCGGGTCGGCAAAAATCTTTTGCATAAATATCCCGAAGACCGGCAGTGCCATGTTTGAACCCTGCCCAAGAGAGAGATCCTCAAAATGAATCGCCTGATCCTCCCATCCTGTCCATACACCTGCAACGAGATCAGGTAATACCCCCATATACCAGCCGTTGGAGTGGTTCTGTGTTGTACCCGTCTTGCCTCCCATCTGGTTCCTGAGCTGGTACGTTCCGCGAAGCCTCAGCCCCGTCCCTTCATTAACAACACCCTGCAGCAGGCTTGTCATGAGGAATGCATGCTCTTCACTTATTACCTCATCAATATAGGGTGAAAAGGTTGAGATAACATTTCCGTTACGGTCCTCAATACGTGTCACATAGAGCGGACGAGTGTGTACTCCCTTGTTGGCATAGGTGCCGTAAGCTCCCACCATCTCTTCCAGTGAGAGATCCGATGTGCCCAGGAAGATGGAATAGACCGGATCTATATAACTCCTGACACCCATCCGGTGCATCAGGTCGGTCACCGCCATCGGGGAGAACTGTTTCATCAGCCAGGCAGAAATATAATTCTCTGACTGCGCGAGACCCCATTTTAGAGTCACCATCTTACCATGATATTCCTCCGGACCCGAGCTTCGCGGTATCCAGACAGAATCACCTACCTCAAATGAACGGGGAATATTCTCAACCTCAAAACAGGGGGAATAGCCGTCCTGCATCGCCAGGGTGTAAAGAAAAGGCTTGATGGTAGACCCTACCTGTTTCTTCTGCTGGGTTACAGCATCATATTTGAAATATCTGAAGTCTGGTCCGCCAACATATGCCTTCACATGTCCGGTATGAGGATTCATGGCCATAAATGATGACCTCACGAAGAACTTATAATACTTTACCGAATCAAGAGGTGTCATTACCGTATCACGCTCTCCCTTCCATGAGAAGAGCTTCATGGGTATAGGTGTATTGAAGGCTAATGTAATCGAGTCTTCCGGTATTCCGGCTGACTTCATATTCCGGTATCTGTCACTCTGCCTTACCGATCTCTCAATCAGCTGTCTCACCTCGGATGAGGTAAGATCATTCGAATAAGGTGGATTTCTGTAGGTCTTTGCTTTCGCGTTA
The DNA here is from genome assembly GCA_025455395.1 of Bacteroidales bacterium. Classification (GTDB taxonomy): domain Bacteria; phylum Bacteroidota; class Bacteroidia; order Bacteroidales; family VadinHA17; genus SR-FBR-E99. Next base: position 7,219 of record JALOMO010000118.1, on the reverse strand, counting down.
AAAACAGGTTGCATGTTGACAGAGAGATGCTCTGCCAGAGCTTCCTCTGCATAACCCTGCATCTTTGAATTTATTGTCGTATAAATCCTCAGACCGTCACGGTACAGATTATAATTGTTCCCATCAGGCTTCTTATTCTTCCTGCACCAGCCATAAAGCGGATCATTCTGCCACTGCCAGACTGCATCATTATACTGATCATCAGAATAGAACATGTTTCGCGCCGGCTCATACCTGATCATTGTTGTGCGGATATACTCCCTGAAGTAAGTTGCTAATCCGGTATTATGGCTGTCCTCCCGCAGGTCAAGAACAATGTCAAGTTTCCTGATCGAATCAACTACTTCACGCTGAAGATAACCGTACCTCTCCATCTGCCCCAGAACAACATTGCGCCTGTTAAATGCGGCATCGTAATTACGCAGCGGATTATATGCAACGGAATTCTTGAGCATCCCGACAAGTAGAGCCGATTGCTCTATATTCAGTGAATCAGGGGTTGTGTTAAAATAAATACGTGCAGCAGAGTGTATGCCTACAGCGTTGTATATGAAATCAAAAACATTCAGATACATGGTGATAATCTCTTCCTTTGTATAACTCTTCTCAAGCTTCACGGCAGTCTGCCATTCCTTGAATTTTGCTATAGCCAGCTTCACCGACCTTATGATGGCAGGGTCATTAGAGAGATCTCGCGGAAGGAACAGGTTTTTTGCCAGCTGCTGGGTGATAGTACTGCCACCGCCGGTGTTCTGTCCAAGTATAATTGTCTTTACAAGTACCCTAGCCAGCCCTCTTACATCAATGCCTGAGTGCCTGTAGAATCTAATGTCTTCAGTCGCTATGAGAGCATCAATGACATAGGGAGAAATATCTTCGTATTCTGTCCATGTCCGGTTCTGTATATAGAACTTTCCAAGAAGTACATTATCTTCAGAATATACCTCTGCGGCAAGGTTGCTCGCAGGGTTTTCGAGTTCCTCGAAAGAAGGAAGCGGACCAAGCTTCTGGGCAGAAATAAGCAGGAAGAGGGTTATTAAAAACACCACAGGAAGAGAAATGATCACCCAGAACCAGGTAATGTGTTTGCGGAGTTTTTGATCCCTCATATTAATCTCATAATATGGGGGCTAATTTAGTGAATTATGCAGAATCTTGCTCAATAATTTTGAAGTTAGTACCCATAATCACTTACTTTGCCCTGTTTTTAAAAAATCTCGGATGACAGAAAATCTGGTAATTGTTGAATCTCCTGCCAAGGCAAAAACGATAGAGAAATTTCTCGGTAAAGATTTTACCGTAGTTTCAAGCTTCGGGCACATACGTGATCTTTCGAAGAATAAGCTGGGGATTGAGGTGGATAAAGGTTTCAGACCAGTATATGAGGTACCGGAAGACAAAAAGAAGGTAGTAAGCGAACTGAAAAAGCTTGCATCACAGGCTAAAACTGTATGGATTGCATCTGATGAGGACCGTGAGGGAGAGGCCATTGCCTGGCATCTTATTTCTGTCCTTGGATTAGATCCGGAAAGTACCCGCCGCATTGTCTTTCATGAAATTACTAAAGAGGCTATCAAACAAGCCGTTGAGTCACCCCGTCAGGTAGACATGAACCTCGTGAATGCCCAGCAGGCAAGAAGAATACTTGACAGGCTGGTTGGTTTTGAAATTTCGCCTGTGCTTTGGAAGAAAGTTCAGCCTTCACTCTCGGCAGGCCGGGTTCAGTCTGTTGCCGTCCGCCTGCTTGTAGACCGGGAACGCGAGATCATAAACTTCTCTTCAGACTCGGCATACAGGGTGACAGGAACCTTCGCAGGAAGGAACCAGGAGGGTAAAGATGTGGTACTGAAAGCCGAATGCCCCAAGAAATTCAGTACTGAAGCCGAAGCCAGGGCTTTCCTTGAAAACTGCTCAGGCGCTTCCTTTACCGTAGAAAACATAGTTGTCAGACCAGGAACCCGTTCACCTGCACCACCCTTCACCACATCCACCCTGCAGCAAGAGGCATACCGCAAGCTTGGATTCTCTGTTGCACAGACAATGGCGGTAGCACAGAAACTCTATGAGGCTGGTAAAATTACCTATATGAGGACCGACTCCACAAACCTCTCTGCACTGGCTCTTAACACGGCCAGGCAGGTGGTCACGGATGAATACGGCAGCAAATATTCGCGAACGAGACAGTTCAAAACACACTCCAAAGGAGCACAGGAGGCTCATGAGGCAATAAGACCCACATATTTTGACAAGAAGGAGACCGCCGGTACCAATAATGAAAAAAGGCTCTATGAGCTGATCTGGCGCAGAGCCATAGCCTCACAGATGGCAGACGCAGAGACTGAAAAGACTACAATCACCATTGGCATGTCCAGCTCTCCTGTCAACTTTACTGCAACAGGTGAGGTGATACTTTTTGACGGGTTTCTCAAAGTATATACCGAATCATACGACACCAACGGAACTGACGATGAGAAGCCAATTCTTCCACGCGTTAACAAAGGTATGTCGCTTACCCCAGAAATTATAACAGCCTTGCAGCGTTTCACCACCCCGCCACCACGATACACTGAGGCAAGCCTTGTGAAGAAACTCGAGGAACTGGGTATTGGAAGACCCTCAACCTATGCACCTATTATTTCAACCATACAATCACGCGGCTATGTGGCCAGGGAAGACAGACCGGGAGAAAAACGAATTGTCACCCAGATCTCTCTGACTAAAGGAAAGATAACCAGGAGCGAGAAGAGCGAAATAGCCGGGAAAGAAAAATCTAAACTTTTCCCTAAAGATATAGGAATGATAGTAAATGACTTCCTGATCTCCAATTTCCCTGACATCCTTGATTATAACTTTACTGCAGGAGTAGAAAAGGAGTTTGATGAGATAGCCTCAGGAGAACTTGTGTGGGAAAAGATGATATCACTCTTCTACGGTCCCTTCCACAAATCTGTTGATGAGTCTCTTTCCAACAAAGCACGAATGACAGGCACAAGGCAGTTAGGCAATGATCCGGTTACAGGTTTGCCGGTGATAGTCAAGATGAGCAGATTCGGCCCTGTGGTGCAGTTGGGAGAGGCATCTCCTGATAAGAAACCCCGCTTTGCAAACCTGAAGCGTGACCAACTGCTGGAGACAATTACTCTTGAGGAAGCACTTACTCTCTTTGACCTGCCAAGAACCGTCGGGACATTTGAAGAGAGTGAAATGGTTATCGGGCTGGGTAAATTCGGACCCTATGTAAGACATAGCGGTAAGTTCTACTCCCTGAAAAAAGGAGTTGACGACCCATATACAATCACTGAAGAGCGAGCCAAAGAGATAATAAGGGAGAAGAGAGAGGGCGATAAGATGAAGGTCATCAATGAATTCGGTGACATCAGGATACTTAATGGCAGGTACGGACCTTACATCACACATGAAAAGAATAACTACAGGATACCTAAAGGCAGTGACCCACTGAAACTGACCCGTGAGGATTGTCTGGCTATTATCGGAAAGGGTAACCAGGGAAAGAAACCCAAGGCTGCCAGGAAGAAGTGAAAACTTAAATATGATGGACCTGAACCAATATTTTGACCCGGTATGCCTTGACAGGCCTGATATTGAGCAGCTTACGGGCTCAGGGGCTTTCCCGCACAATGTTACTGTCAATACCGGCAATGAGCCTTTGGGTGATATTAACGGATACAGCGTCGCATTGGTCGGCGTGCCCGATGACCGCCTCTCATCAAACAATGGTGCCTCATATGCCCCTGATGCCATCCGTAAGAATCTCTATTCATTCTCCCGCCTGCCGGGAAAGATGAAGATTATTGACCTTGGTAATTTTAAGCCCGGAACCGGGTTTGAAGATACCATTGCCGGTCTGAGAGATGTGATTGCCTTTCTACTGTCAGAAAATGTCGTCCCTGTAATAATGGGCGGAACAAGCGCGCTTATGCCTGCCATTGACCGCGGACTCTCCTCGCTCAGGCAACCGTGGTCACTCGTTTCAGTTGATTCAAGGATTGACTTTACTGCTGAAAAAAGAGAGGCTCATGCTTTGAACTGGATGAATGATCTAATATACCGCAGCGGTAGCAGACTCTCTCACCTCTCCTCCATTGGTTATCAGACATTCCTGACCGATCAGCAGGTGGTCAACCGTTTTAACCGCAGACATTATGACATGATGCGGATAGGTGAGGTAAGGGCAGCAATTCATGAAACAGAGCCTTTATTCCGTGACGCAACTGCGGCTCTCTTCGATATAGGGGCAGTACGCCAGTCTGATGCCCCCGGCACACTGCTCCCGTCAGCCAATGGATTTTACGGAGAGGAAATATGCCTGCTCTCAAGATATGCTGGTCTCTCCGATAACCTGAGAATATTCACCCTGACAGAGGTAAACCCTGTGATTGATAACCGTTTTCAGACCTCCCACCTTGCTGCCCAGCTGATCTGGTTTTTCCTCGAAGGATTCTCTCAGAAACAGTATGAGATCAACTATCTGAGTGACCAGATGAACAGCAGGTTTACACGCTACCATGTAACCCTCAGTGACCTGGAGGGTGAAGCTATCTTTATTAAGAGCAATATCACAGAACGGTGGTGGATTGAGGTGCGTGATGCCGCTGGTGAACCACACCATCTTGCATGCTCATACGATGACTACCTTATGGCAAGCCGTGACCAGGTCCCCGGCAGATGGACCAAGGCAATACTCAGATACGGCCAGTAAAATTTAACCTCTATTTGGCTGCTTGCATATTTTTTATTTATTTTACTCGTTACTTTTAAGGGTGCTTATGCACTTTTAGAACATGAAGAAAGTCAGGACAGTCATCCTAGCCATTTTATCTACGGTAAGCATGGTTTCTGGTCAACAGGACCCTGTTATAAGTCATTATATGTTTAATACACAGACTTATAACCCGGCTTACTCAGGTGTGAGCGGGATGATAGCAGCCACTGCCATTACAAGGCAGCAATGGGTTGGCTTCCCGGGAGCACCTTCAACAATGATTTTCAATATCAACACTCCGTTTAACGTTTTCGGGCTGAACAGTGGTGCCGGACTACTGATTGAGTCGGACAATTATGGATTCAGCAAGGATATCAATATAACTCTGGCATATTCATACCTCATGAAGCTGGGAACAGGCACTCTGGGTGCCGGTCTTAGTGCAGGTATTCTGAACAAAACCCTGGCTCCTGAATGGTTTATTCCGGGAGGATCAGCGCATACACCTCCCTCCGGAGACCCTTTGATCCCTGAAAATGATGAAAGCTACCTGGCTCTCGATATGGCTGCTGGAGTATTTTATCAGGGTATCAATTATTATGTCGGACTTTCAGTCACACACCTCAATCAGCCAGACATAAAATACACAGAAACAGCTACATACGTTAGTCGCCAGTACTATCTCACTGCTGGTTACACTTTCCAGCTACCTAATCCTGCACTCGAACTTATACCTTCTGCCATTGTGGTATTTGACGGAGCTGTTGCACAATATGTTGCAACAGGCATGGTCAGATACAATAAAAAGGTCTGGGGAGGCGTTTCCTACAGAGCCGGTGATGCAATTTCCGGCTTTGCAGGTACAGAATTATATAATGGCCTAAAAATAGGATATGGGTATGACTTCCCACTTTCAGAGATCAGAAAAGGAACCAGCGGGTCCCATGAATTCATCGTTTCCTATAGTTTTGATATCGGGCTGGGGAAAAGCACTACTAAATATAAAAGTATTCGGTTTTTATGATATTTAAGAAAAAAATAACTTACTTGCATCGTTAAATTTAACAGCATATGAAAAAGGTAACCCTTTTAGCTCTTACAATAGCCTTGTTTATCGGTGGTTGCGCATCTTATGACACCGGTGAGTTGACCGGTGTTCAGGGAAGAAAAAAATTCTATGAACCTGAACCATTTGAGATGGCTTTCATTCCCGCAGGCTCATACATAATGGGGCCTAGCGATCAGGATCCGCTCAGGGCAATGAACACCCTGTCTAAAACAGTCACTGTAGAAGCTTTCTGGATGGACCAGACTGAGATTACCAACAACAAATACCGCCAGTTTACATATTGGGTCCGCGATTCAATCCTCAGAACCAGGCTTGGCGAAGAGGGCATTGAGGGTTACGAGTTTTACAGGACAGATGAGGAAGGTAATGTCATTGAGCCTTACATTCTTAACTGGGAAGAAGAGATTGACTACGAAGATGAGAATATCCAGGCGGTAGTGGAAACCATGTATTATCCTCCCGAGGAGAGATTTAACGCAAATAAGCAGTGGGATACCCGGATTCTTAACTATTCCTACTTCTGGGTCGACTACAAACAGGCTGCAAAAGCCAGGTACAACTATACTGATCAGAAGTATGAAGGCACTGTTACCAACCTTGAAGGTGTAAAAAGTGATATCACGGATCGCTCATCTTTCATTTTGCATCATGTGGTCAATATCTTTCCTGACACCCTGGCCTGGATCAGAGACTTTACCTATTCATTCAATGAACCATGGGCAACCCTCTATTTCTGGCACCCTGGCTATGACGATTACCCTGTTGTTGGAGTCTCATGGGTACAGGCCCGCGCATTCAGTGTATGGAGAACCAACTTTATGAATGAGCATCTGCGTGCACAGGGTGTGGCAGACGTGCATAACTACCGTCTTCCGCTTGAGACAGAATGGGAATATGCAGCACGTGGCGGCCTCGACCTTTCAATGTATCCGTGGGGTGGCCCCTATACACGCAACTATCAGGGATGCTTCCTTGCCAACTTCAAGCCTCTGCGCGGAAACTACATAGATGACGGTGCCGTCTACACAATCAAGGTTGCTTCATTTGAACCCAACGAATACGGACTGTTTGATATGTCAGGCAACGTATCAGAGTGGACCTCTTGTGCATACCACCCCTCTGCCTATGTCTTCACCCATGATCTCAATCCTGACTATGAATACAATGCACGCCCGGAGGATCCTCCAGTGCTGAAACGTAAGGTCGTCAGAGGTGGCTCATGGAAAGATATAGCATATTATATGCAAACCTCAACAAGAGATTATGAATACCAGGACTCAACAAAGTCATTTGTGGGGTTCCGCAATGTCAGAACTTATATCGGAGTAAATAACTAAAACTGTTTAACCTAAAACTGCAATTATATGGGCCTTTCGGAATTAGTTCACACAAGTAAGTGGAAAGCCTTCATGGCTAAGCTCTACGGA
>JALOMO010000117.1 GCA_025455395.1 Bacteroidales bacterium | reverse complement strand
TTTTCTTTTCAATAAGGATAGACTTCTGACCAATGGCTGACTTCATAGTAAAATACAGATGGCTGATAATTTCAGTATCGATGGTACTGGGCATCGGCTTTGGCCTGCTGATACCAAAGGCAGAAACTGACCCGGAGATCAGGAATTATATCCCTCGCACTATGCCTTCCAGGCTCACGACAGACTCAATAGAGCAGGAGTTTGGAGTACAGGACATGATAATTGTACTGTTTAAAGACTCACTGATCCTTACTCCCTCAAACCTGAGACAAATAAAGAGTTTTGACAGGGCCTTTTCGCGAACAGAGGGGATCGGGACAGTCAACTCTCTCTTCACAGCAAGAAAGATTGAGAGCCGTGACGGAATGATGATTGTGGATCCCCTGATTGCCAGAATTCCTGAAACAAAGGAAGGTCTTGATCAATTGAGGATGGATATTCTTTCAAACCGGTTTGCCTGTGACGTGGTTGTCTCTTCTGATATGAGCTCAGCTGCCATTACAGGAACGGTAAACGCCGCAGTAATACCCGAGTCTGTAACTCTCGCAAGGGTTGATTCGATCATTGATTCGCAGGAAGGTGACGCTGCAATCATGGCCGGCGGACTTCCCTATATCAGGAGACATATAATGGAGGATGTAACCCGTGATGGTCTGATTCTAATCCCGCTGGCTCTTGTAGTAATGCTTTTGGTCCTTAAGCTTTCACTCGGCAGATGGAAGAGAGTATTTCTGCCTTTTACCGTTGTTGTCCTTTCGACTGCTGTCACCATGGGAATGATACCCTTGTTCGGGTGGAAGATATCTATACTTAGTCTGCTTGTGCCTATCATCCTCATTTCGGTTGCGAATAACTATGGTATCTATCTTGTCTCAAGGGACATGGAACTTGGCACCTCTGATATTCCGTTAAGCAGGAAGGAAAGGGTGAGAGCCATAACCGGGCTGCTTAATATGCCCATTCTCTTCAGCGGGCTGACAACAATTGCAGGCATCCTGGGGCTTCTTGCGCATTCGATAATACCGGCCAGGCAGGTGGGGATACTTGCCGCGGTCGGTGTAACCATTGCCCTCCTGATGAGCCTCCTATTCATACCGGCTCTTATGTGTATGAAGAAAGATCTGCCGAAGGAAAGGATTAAACCGGTCAGGCATACAGATTTTCTTGACCGGGCTGCTGTAAGGATTTCTTCAATTGTAACAAAAAGGCCAGGAAAAGTGCTTCTTGTTTCAGCTATTGTAACCTTTCTTGTGGGGACCGGTATATTCATGGTAGCCATTGATACTAACCAGGAGAATTTCTTCCCGCGAAAACACCCTGTCAGAAGAGCATCTGAAATAATAAATACAAAGTTCGGCGGATCTCAGACAGTTTCTGTAATGATAAGCGGAGACATCCTGGATCCGAATGTAATGAAATCAATTGATGATCTGACAGAATATCTGAGGCAGAAGGATGGCGTTGGCAATGTCTTCTCAATATCGGATGTGGTGAGGGAGATGAGCAAGGCCCTTTATGACCCCGGACAGGAGGAATATGACCGTATACCCTACTCTGGCGATGCCATAGCCCAAATGTTTGAATTATATAATATGAGTGGCGATCCTGATGATCTTAAACAACTGATAAACTTTGAAAATACGAGGGCCCATTTACTGATTCGCCTCTCCAAACCTGAAAATGAAATTATCAGAAACCTGAGAGATGATATTGCTTCCATTACTGTTGATTTTCCTGCGAAGATAACTACCGGTGGTTATGCGATCATAATGGCTGATTTTGCACAGAACGTTATTGAAGGGCAGGTCTCCTCCCTCCTCTTTGCCCTTCTGACCGTCTTCGTACTTCTCTCAGTCATTTTCCGTTCAGTGAAAGGCGGACTGATTGGTTCAATACCCCTTGCTGCATCAATCATGATTCAGTTTGGTGTTATGGGTTTTACCGGGATTGCACTTGATGCTGCCACAGCACTTCTCTCATCGATTATGATCGGCGTGGGGGTCGATTTCACAATTCAATACCTGTGGAGATATAACAGCGAACTGAGGAGCGGGCTGAGCCACACTGAAGCCACTGCCAGAACATTCCGTACAACCGGTCGCACAATCATGATCAATGCCCTGAGTGTCATGGCCGGGTTTTCAGCCACATTCTTTTCAGGATTTCTGTCGATAAGGTTTTTTGGTTACCTGGTACTTCTTTCAATAGGCTCATGCCTTTTGTGTGCCATTATTGTCATCCCTGCCTTCATGCTGTGGTTCAAACCATTGTTTATTGAGGCAGACCTTAAAAGAGCAATTATTAAAAAAGTAAGAAATGAAAAAGATGCTATTCCTGTTCTCAGCGGTGTCGGTTTTGGCGCTTCAGCCCGCCAGGGCACAGCTGTCAGATCCCGTGCAACTGATGGAACGAAGCCGTGACCTTACCATGTCAGGTAACCTCCAGTCAACCACTACACTGACAATTACCGAAAAAAACGGCTCTACGCGGACACGCAAGGTGTCAATGCAGGCAAAGACCACCGGTGGCACTGAGAAAAGGATGATTAAATTCCTTGATCCGCCTGACGTAAGAGGAACTGCCATGCTCATCATTGACAACGAGAAGATACAGGATGATATGTGGATATACCTTCCGGCACTAAAGAAGACCAGAAGGATAGTCTCAACAGAAAAAGGGAAAAGTTTCATGAGTTCAGAATTCTCAAATGCTGACATGACTTCCGCTGCTTCTTCTGATTTCAAAATAGGACATTTGCCTGAATCAGGGAAGAACGAAACCTGGCTGATTGAAAGTATACCTGTCAGTGAGGACAAGGCAGACGAGTATGGTTATTCAAGAAAGATAACATGCCTTGATAAAAAAGACCTCAAGGTAAAGAAGATAGAATTCTTTAATTTTGATGGTGAATTATTCAAAACTATTGACATAGTTTCTACTCAGCCGATAGCAGGAAAAGAGGGTTATATAATGACAGAAATGTTTGTTAAGAATCATATCAACGGCCGTAGCTCAAGAATAAAGTTCGACGAATTAAACACGGCTTCAGTTATACCTGAAAGTGCATTTACCGTTGAGGCCATGGAGCGGTAAAATAGGAATTTAAATAATAGATATACAGATAGATATATCATATGCGAATAGGGGTCTAAATTTTATTAAGACCCCTATTCGCAGGATGGTGAAAGCTATATAATAGTGTAAGTACGGGCTGGACGTATCGTACTATTTTACCCCGGTAATTTCGGAGTGTATTGCATGGAGTAGTCCGCCACCCGGTGTGTCACCACTGAGTTCCCAGAACATAATTCCACCAAGTTTTCCTCTCCTTACATACTCTGCTTTCAGTCTCACCGAGACGGTATCATCATATGTAATCATGATGCTGTCAGTGGGATTGTAAAGCCATGGTGCCTTTGCGACCGGGTCCCAGTGTCTTGCAAAGCCATTCTTGTCCTCGTATGATTCTCTAATTGCCAAATAGCGGCCAAAGCCATTCCATGCCCCCCTGTTTTTCTGATACAATCCGTTGTTTTCAGGTGGCACACCGATCCAGCCCTTTCCGTAAAAGGCAGCACCAATGACAAGCTGACCAGGATCCACTCCCAGTCCGATGCAATAATCAACTATCTCCTCTGCAGACCATGGTCTTGAAGTGTCTGATGCCGTACGCATAAACTCTGCTGCGGTGCTGCCCTCTATATCCTCAATCTTTACTTTCCCGAGATTAGTATGATGAGATGTGAACCCGTCTCCACCACCAGCAAGATCATAAGTCATGAGATTCATGTAATCGGCATCTTGCATGACCTTGTCCACCTCAATATGATCGAAGAACCTCTGCCAGCCGGCTGCAGCAAACGTCAGGACCTGGTCTCGCCCGATCCTGTCCATTTCCTTCCTCAGGTCATGCATAAGAGCAGTGAAGTTCTCCTTGTCTTTCGGGCTGTGTGGATTACCGGCCCCTGGCAGTCCGGGATATTCCCAGTCAATATCCAATCCGTCAAGGTTGTATTCTTTAATGAAGTGTCCCACACTTTCAACAAATTGTCTGCGTGTCTCTTCGGTAGCGGCCATCTCCGAAAAACCTCCCGATCCTCCCCACCCGCCACAAGCGACCATTACTTTCAGGTCAGGGTATTTTGCCTTCTGGGCAGAAAGTTTTTCAAGCAAGCTGCCTCGGGCCTCATTCCTGAATTTCATTTGATTATCCTCGACCTCCGTGAAGCTGAAGATAATATGGGTAAGTTTGTCAAGCTGAAGGGTGTCAGGATCAAAGTCATCTCCGCGGGGCATAAAATATGCCATTATGCAGGGTCCTTCCTGCGACTCCCTGCTCTGTGCATTGCAGCCTGTCAAAATTGCTGCAACCAGGAAAATAAAAATCAGGTACCTATTCTTCATCAGCTCCTCTGTTATTTGGATAAATATCTTGCTTCAGTATATCATATCCGGAGGCTACAATGGCTGTATCACCAGATTCTTCCACTGAACCTTAATCCCTCCTCCGTCGTGGATCTGGAGGGCAATACGGCCGTTTGCCTTACCGATTTTCGGATCAGAAAGATGTGTCATCTCTTCTCCGTTCAGCCAGGTTGTCACCTCATCTCCAACCACTTTTATCCTCATGGTATTCCAATCGCCGACCCTAAGTATCTCTTCCTTTTCATCCGGTATCTGATTCAGCCATCCTCTCCCGTACGATTCATATATGCCTCCTGAATCGTGACCTTTGGGAGCAACTTCCACCTGCCATCCTGATACCTTTGTACCGTCAACCGTTGACCGGAAGAATATCCCGCTGTTGCCATCTGAAATCTGTTTGAAGTCAACGGAGAGGTCGAAATCCTTATAGTACATATCTGTAGCCAGGTAGCCGTACTGTTTGTCAGGGCCACTCTCGCATACCATCAGGCTCTCTTCAACGAACCATTTCTCCGTCCCATAAGCAATCCACCCTGTAAGGTCAACACCGTTGAAGAGGTTTATTGCCTGCCTCTCTTTCTTCGGCAGTTCCTTAATCTTCATATTCCGGAACCATGCTTTGCTGCCGTGATCCTGCAGGCTTAAATGGCCCGTTGCTGAAAGACCATATTCCGGAGCGTTCATCCATTTGCCGCTGTTTTTCAGTGCAAACCATTCAGGTGTCCAAGCTTCAAACTCAAGCAACTTTTCACCGTTGAGCCAGTATTCTACATGACCATTGTCAAAGAGTATCCTTGAGGTGTTCCATTCACCTGCAGGATTCAGTTTCTTTTTTACAGTGTCAGGCAGATACATTGCATAATCTGCTCCTGCCTTCTGCCACTCTTCAAGAGGCTCCGGGTAACCAAAGTCATCAATTAACTGGTACTCGGGTCCTGTAACGTATGGTGTGTGGAACCGTTCAGATTCCATGACATGGTAAAGAAGCCCGCTGTTGCCTCCTTTTTCAATCTTCCAGTCAAATTTCAGATCGAAATTCTCAAATTCCCTGACCGTAATAATATATGCTGTTGAGTCGCTTCCTGTGCCATCGGCTGCAATGCATCCCTCTTCGACCTTCCAGTGGCCCGTTCCTTCACTGTTGTAGAGCCTCCACTTCTCGAGGCTGACTCCGTCAAAAAGAAGCTCCCAGCCTTCGGCCTCTTCCGCCTTAGACAGTTTGTTCTGACTTACGCCGCAACCTGATAAGTTCATCAGGAGCAATAACATTAAACAAATGATTAGCTGTTTCATGATTTATACTATTTCTGGTTCATTATTATTGAGCGTTAATATACAATAATGCGCTTTAAGTTGTTCCTTTTAAAGATAATCAATGATGGCAAGAACAGGATTTTTTATCTTTAACCCTTCTGCCAGATGAGAGAATAACACAGAAAAAAAAGAATGACCATCAAGCATGATACGACTATCGCAGCGCCTGCAACCGGAACCGGAGGGGCTATATCGGTTATTAGGATCAGCGGTCCTGATACCTTCCGTATAATCTCCTCCATATTCAGGCCTGCATCACAATCTTCAGATTTTGAACGGCAGAGAGGATATACCGTTCATTACGGTCATATCTGGGAAAATGACCATCTCATTGATGAAGTACTGGTAACGGTTTTCAGGAAACCTGACTCTTATACAGGTGAGGATTCGGCTGAGATAAGTTATCATGCTTCACCTTTCATTCAGAATAAACTAATGGAGTTGCTTACGGGCCTCGGCACCACTGTTGCCATGCCTGGAGAGTTCACCATGCGTGCTTTCATGAACGGAAAAATGGACCTCTCACAGGCCGAGGCTGTGGCAGACATAATTGCCTCAGAATCTGAGGCAGCACACAGGCTTGCCATGACACAGCTCCGGGGTGGTTTCTCAAAGGAGATCGAGAAGCTGAGACATGAACTCCTTTCATTTGCCTCTCTTATTGAGCTTGAACTTGACTTCAGTGAGGAGGATGTTATTTTCGCTGACCGTTTCTCCATGACCGAGACAATAATCAGGATCAGAAGCCTGGTCGATAGCCTTGCATCATCCTTCAGGCTGGGTAATGCAATCAGGAAGGGTATTCCTGTGGTTATAGCGGGCATGACAAATGTAGGGAAGTCATCCCTCCTGAATGTGCTGCTGCAGGAGGAGAGGGCAATTGTCTCGGATATTCCCGGAACGACGCGCGACACAATTGAAGAGGTATTGCACCTAGGGGGTTTACTATTCAGATTTATCGATACAGCTGGGCTGAGAGAGGCGGAGGCTGAGGTTAAGGATAAGGTTGAGGTCAAGGGTATTGAGAGAACAAAGGCTAAACTTGAAAAAGCTGACATAGTTCTTGCAGTGACTGAAGCAACAGAGCCTGCTGATAATATATCATCGATTGCCGCCGTAATGACGGAGCTCATCCCTGACAGCAGGACGAGGGTTATTCTTGTGGTCAATAAATCAGATCTTCTGCCTGCAGACAGGCTTTCAGAACTTAAGGAGAAGATATCAGCCTCATGCAAATTGCCGGTTGTTTTTATCTCTGCCAGCAGAATCGAAGGCATTGATGAGCTTAAGCGGTTGCTTGCCGATTCAGTCGAGAAGGGAGCACTTGATACACCGCAGTATATTGTCACAAATGCAAGGCACTTTGAGGCGCTTACGAAGGTTTCTCAGTGTCTCGGCAGGGCTCTTGATGGCTTCCGTGACGGAATCCCGACCGAGCTTATAGCTACAGACGTCAGGCAGGCAATATATAATCTCGGTCTGATCACAGGCAAAATAACCCCTGATGACATTCTTGGAGAGATCTTTGCAAATTTCTGCATTGGAAAATAATCCAAAATTTGTAATACTACAAGTATGAATTTAAAGATCAACTTTTTACTTCTGGCTATATTAATTTCCGGGATCAGTGCTGGCTATGCCGATTCATTTGGCCAGAGAAATGAGGATAAGTCAGTTTCAGCAGCTCAGACAGAGATTATTTATCATGACGGTCATGATTTTTCAGTTTATGGGAGGTTTCATGACGAGAAGAATTTCAACCGTCTTCCTGCAAAATATGAAACTATTGTGAGGCCTGAAGTCTGGACCCTGGGCAGAAACTCAGCAGGAATTTCAATCAGTTTCATAACAAACTCACCTGTAATTAAGATAAAGTGGGCCCTTCTCAATAATACCACACTGGCGAACATGGCAAAGATAGGCGTGGGAGGAGTCGATCTCTATTGCCTGGCAGACGGGAAATGGGAATATGTCAGTTCAGGTGTCCCCTACGGAAAGGTGAATGAGAGTACTCTGATCTCAGGTATGGATACCACATACAAAGATTTCCTGATTTACCTTCCGCTGTATGACGGCATTGACAGTTTAGAGATCGGTATTGGTGAAGGGTACTCGATAAGCAGCGAGATTAAGAGCAATGACGAATTCAGACCTGTTGTTTTTTATGGCACCAGCATTACGCAGGGCGGATGCGCCTCTCGGCCGGGGATGGCCTATACGACTATAATTTCCAGACATCTGGGTGTTGAGGTTATCAATCTTGGCTTCAGTGGAAACGGCAGGCTTGAACAGTCAGTCGGACAGGTTATCTGCTCGATTGACGCTTCACTGGTGGTGATTGACTGTCTGCCTAATTCTCCGGTTGATACTATAAGGAAAAATGCCATGCCTCTTTTAAGACAGATAAGAAAATGCCATCCTGAAACACCTATACTTCTTGTTGAAAGCTCTGTCACCGATGCCTCCTATTTCCCTCAGTCAGATCTTACCTCGGGCAACAGGCAAACAAATATCAGGCAGCAGAACAGTGAATTGAAAACGGTATTTAACCAGGCAAAATCCGAGGGGATTAGCAGGATCTATTACCTTGAAGCTGACAAGATGCTTGGTGATGACCACGAAGCAACTGTTGACGGGGTTCATCCGTCAGACCTGGGCATGATCAGGCTTGCCGGTGCGATACAGGTCAGGATTGAAGAAATACTCAAGATAAAATGAACTTATGAAAAAAAGTTGACTTGAGTATATTCATAGTCTAACTTTGCCTTGAAACAAACAGACATGTCCAGAGACATTCTTCCTATGTTACTCTCAGATTACAATCACCCCTCAATTATACTGAAGGCACAGTCGCTGACAGAAGGGAAGATTGAGGTGATGGACAAGATTCAGAGTATCTTCAATTATGTACGTGATGAGATAAAATTTGGTTTTCCGCCAGTATGGGACCGTGTCAGGGCATCTGAGACGATTCAATACGGTCTTGGATACTGCAATACAAAGGCAACCCTGTTTCATGCTCTTTGTAAGGCTGCGGATATTCAATCACGGATACATGCCGGTCAGATCGATATAAACATAATGAGAGGCATCTTCCCCTCATTTGTCTTTCCTCTGATGCCCTCTGCGGGAGGACATTCATGGATTGAAATACATATTGATGGAGACTGGAGGCCGGTTGATTCATATATCAACGACAAGGGTTTCTATTTCAATGCTCTTGAAATACTGAAGAAAAGCGGCAGGGAAGTTGGCTATTCTGTCTCTCATGCCAAGGGTGACAGCAGTTGTGAGTTTAACTTCGGAGCAAAAGGGTTTGTCCACATGGGATCGGTGGTAGAGGATCAGGGAACATGGGCAGATTTTTCGGAATACATGTCATCTGACAGTTATCTTGCCATGACCCAGGTACAGAAGAAGATCTATCCTTTACTTGCAGGGTTGTGCAACAGGAATATTGAGAAAATAAGGAACCAGGAAATTCTGGCGCCAAGCAGACGCAGGTATTCAAAAAACTCCGGAAATGATTTATTGATAGCTTCGGCACCTGTTATGGTTACCTCTCCCCTGCTGCGGAGAGCCATTACGGCAGCCATCATTGCAATGCGGTGGTCATTGAATGATGAGACCAATCCTCCCTTGACCTCTCCGCCATCTATCAGGAGGTCATCTGCCTCCACACGTGCAGTTATATTCAATGTCCGCAGCACATCAATAATTGCTTCTGCCCGGTTGCTCTCCTTGTCTTTCAGCCTGCTTACTCCGGAGATTCTGGAAGTGCCTTTGCAGTAAGCTGCCAGGGCAGCAAGGGGTGGAAAAAGATCTGGTGAGTCGGCAGCATTAAAAGTAAAAGCCTTCAATGAGGATTGGCATGAGGTTATC
>JALOMO010000116.1 GCA_025455395.1 Bacteroidales bacterium | reverse complement strand
CTGAAGACTGAAGACTGAGGACTGAGGACTGAGGACTGAAGACTGAGGACTTGAAGACTGAAGACTATTAAATCTGAACTGACATTAATAGTATCTATAAAACCACATTGCATAAATAAAATACTCATTTCTAAGTATTTCGCAAGCAGTTGAAAGAAAGTAAATTTATCATGATCTTCCTGATTCGGAATTATTGAACGCATATCACAAGACAACAGCAACTTATAAAGGCACTTTAAAATATAAATCAAACAAAAAAGCTATGAAAGTAATTATCGTTGGCGGAGTAGCCGGTGGTGCATCGTGTGCAGCAAGGCTCCGCAGGCTTGATGAGAAGATAGAGATTCTTATGGTCGAACGGGGACCGTTCGTATCTTATGCAAACTGCGGATTGCCTTACTATGTAGGCGGGTCGATAGAAGAAGAATCAAAGCTTCTTGTCGCCACCGAACAGATGTTCAAGGTAATATTCAACATGGACTGCCGTACAAATTGTGAGGTTGTTGGTATCGCGGCAAAGGAGAAGACAGTTAAGCTGAAAAATCTTCTCTCGGGTGAAGTTACAACTGAAAAATACGATAAACTTGTTCTCTCCCCCGGCGCAGCACCAGTGCGTCCACCCCTTCCCGGACTTGAGCTTCCCGGCATATTTTCAGTAAGAACAGTAGCAGATTCGAAAAATATCAAAGAGTGGCTTGACCGTGATACCGATAATTCCGTTGGAAACTCATTCACAGGTGTTGACAAGGTTTCAAGACCTAAGAAGGCAGTTGTCATAGGCGGAGGATTCATAGGACTTGAAATGGCTGAGAACCTGGTTGAAAGAGCCCTGAATGTCACGCTGATTGAAAAACTTGACCAGGTCATGCCGCCTCTCGATCCGGAGATGGCACGTATCGTAAAGAGGTACATGAAAAAGCACGGAATAGCTGTTAAGACCGGTGACGGCGTGGCCGGATTCCGAAAGGGAGAACAAGGTGACCTGGAAGTGATTACAGAAAAAGGTAAGGTTTATAATGCTGACATTGTCATTATGTCCATTGGGGTTAAACCCGAGCTTGAACTGGCGAAAATGGCCGGCATCAAGGTTGGGGAGCTTGGAGGTATACGGGTAGATGAGCATATGGTCACATCCGATCCCGATATCCTTGCAGTTGGTGATGCTGTTGAGGTGAAGGATTTTGTCACCGGGCAGTGGGCATTGATACCACTGGCAGGTCCGGCAAACAGGCAGGGCAGAATTGCAGCCGATGTGATAGGCGGGCGTAAATCAAAGTTCCGCGGAACGCAGGGAACATCTATCTGCAAGCTTTTCGGCGCTGCAATAGCACAGACTGGGGTCAGCGAGAAGACCCTTAAAAAACTTGGCGATACTGATTACGAGAAAGTATACCTTTTCCCGAATTCCCATGCCGGATACTACCCGGGAGCCAAGATGCTTATTGTAAAGGCAATCTTCAGGAAATCTGACGGTAAGCTGCTCGGGGCACAGGTGCTTGGCGAAGACGGAGTTACGAAGAGGATAGATTCATTTGCCATGGCCATTCAGATGGGCTGCACGGTTTATGATCTTGAAGAATCAGAACTCTGCTATGCACCGCCCTTCGGCAGTGCAAAAGATCCGGTCAATTTTGCCGGGATGATCGCCGCAAACATCCTCAGGGGCGACATGCCTGTTGTACACTGGGACTCGCTTGGCGACAGCTTCCTTTTAGACGTCCGCAATCCGCCTGAAGTGGCAGCAGACCCTGTTCCGGGTGCTGTCAACATTCCTCTTCCCCAGCTCCGCTCACGCCTTGCTGAACTGCCGAAGGACAAACAGATAGCCTCATTCTGCCGGTCGGCACAGAGGTCGTATTACGCAACAAGAATATTGCTGCAGAACGGCTTCAGGGCAGTGAATATTTCAGGAAGTATGCTTGCACGCTCTATCATGTAATTATTGAGACACATTAAACCGATTTAACTATGGACGCAATCATTCAGTTTTGTCAACCATTATTCCAGCCTGTGGTTCTGGTTTTTACAATTATGAATCTTCTGAGTATGGGACTTCAGGTTAACCTTGGCAATATGTTTAAGGTAGTCAGAAATCCGAAGTTCCTTGGTTTGATGTTAGTGCTGGGCTGGGTTATAGGTCCGGCAATTGCTTATCTTATCACCTTGGTGCTTCCCCTGGATAGTTCATACATAATTGTTCTGTTCATCGGGAGTCTGGCACCGTGCGCACCATTTCTCCCTCCTCTAATTCCCAAAGCTCACGGAGACGTAAACTTTGCAGGTGCCTTCATACCCGTAGCAGCGATCGGCACATCAATTCTAATGCCGGTTATAGCACCAATGCTGGTCAAGGGGATAGATTTGAGCGTGATGTCACTCCTTAAGCCACTCTTCATAACATTGCTGGTGCCATTGATGTTTGGTGCCGCATTAAAAACATTTGCCGCTAATGTGGCTGACAAGATCTTTCCCTGGGTAAAGAAGCTTGCAGGCTTATCCACGTTATTAACCATTATATTATGTTTGATTATTTATTACAAGCCCATGTGGGCTACTGCCGGCAGTATGGCAACCCTTGCTATGACAATTTTTATGGTTTTGATGGCACTGATATCATATTATTCCGGGTTCAGCTTTAATCGTGGCGAGAAGGTGGTTATGTCACTTGGAATGGGTACAAGGAATATTGCCGCTGTACTGATAGGGGTTCTTACAATAGCTGACGTCAAACCTAATATGGTGGCGATGGTCGTCATCTGGACCCTGTGGTCTTTTATCCTAAGTATGATTATTGCTCCCATTATAGGCAAGAAGGGTCGAAAGGCGGCTGCAGCTAAATAGATTGTTACAACCAGGATCATTAAAACCGACAGAGAAAGTGGAAAATAAAAAAGGAAAATCATCTCTTATGGGGTTGATTAAAGGCTATTTACCCATCCTTGAATGGGGGGCAAAATATAACAGCAAGACCTTTTCAAACGATATGATCGTTGCTTTGATAGTAACGATGATGCTTATACCCCAGTCACTGGCGTATGCAATACTGGCTGGTCTTCCTGCAGAAGTCGGGCTCTATGCCTCGATGGCTCCGCTGATCATGTATGCTATCTTCGGCACTTCAAGAGCACTTGCGGTAGGCCCCGTGGCTGTTGCCAGCCTTATGACGGCAGCTGCTGCCGGTCAGCTGGCATCACAGGGTACGCCAGAATACCTAGGAGCAGCTGTTGCCCTGGCAATGGTATCAGGGTTGCTGCTGATAGCCATGGGATTTCTGAAACTGGGATTTCTGGCAAATTTTCTCAGCCACCCGGTAATTGCCGGATTCATAACAGCATCAGGTCTTCAGATCGCTGCCGGTCAGCTGGGCCCGGTTCTTGGAATACATGCCGAAGGTGAGAGTTTCCTTGATATCGTTATATCACTCTGGCACACAATCAGCGGCACCCATCTTATTACTGCGGCTATAGGGATAGGCTCTCTGATATTCCTTTTCTGGGTACGCAAGGGACTGAAACCGCTCCTTGTTCGCTTCGGTTTGCGTGAAAAGATGGCAGACATTCTTGTAAAAATTGGCCCTGTAGTAGCCATAATTTTGACAATCGTAATAGTAGCTGGCTTAGGTCTTGCTGACAAGGGTGTCAAGATAGTGGGTAAGGTACCGGGTGGTTTGCCAAAAGTAGCCATGCCGCCCCTTGATTTTGCCTTGTGGATGAAGATACTTGTCCCGGCCCTGCTTATCTCAATTGTGGGGTATGTAGAGTCTATTTCCGTGGCTCTTACACTTGCAGCCAAGAAGCGTCAGCGGGTGGATCCCGACCAGGAGCTTATCGCTCTCGGTGCTTCAAACGTAGGATCGGCAATTTCCGGCGGGTTCCCGGTTACAGGAGGATTCGCACGTTCAGTTGTCAATTTTGAGGCCGGAGCCGAGACTCCAGCTGCCGGAGCCTTTACTGCTGTCGGCATAGCACTGGTCACATTGTTTCTCACGCCATTGCTCTTCTTTCTTCCGAAGGCAGCTCTTGCAGCTACTATTATTGTCGCAGTAATGGGTCTGGTTGATATGAAAGCCCTTAAGCATGCCTGGTCTTACTCCAAAACCGATTTTGCGGCTATGGCTGTCACTATACTTGTAACATTGTGGAAAGGAGTTGAGGCAGGACTTATCGCAGGTGTTGGGCTGTCTATCTTCCTGCACCTGTACCGCACATCAAGGCCTCATGTGGCCGTTCTTGGACAGGTTCCCGGCACGGAACATTTTCTCAATGTCAAACGGCACGAGGTGATTACAGACCCTGGCATTCTCTCAATAAGGGTGGATGCGAGTCTCTATTTCCCCAATGCGCGTTTCCTCGAGGACACGATAAACAATGCTGTTGCGGAGAACCCTGATATCAAGCATCTCATCCTTGTATGTCCTGCAGTCAATACCATAGATCTCTCGGCCCTGGAAAGCCTCGAGGCAATCAACCTGAGGTTAAAGGACAGCGGAATAAAACTGCACCTGTCAGAAGTCAAGGGCCCCGTCATGGACAAGCTTAAGGATACCCATCTTCTTCACGCACTGACAGGCAAGGTTTACCTTACCCAATTCGCTGCGGTGTCCGAATTGCGTAGCGAACTTGCATCCGAGGAATTTAAGATTACAGGTGGCCCGATGTGTTATTGTACTCCGCCAAGCGACCCTTCCTGAGAGTGATCGATGGTATTAAATATAATCTGAACTAATGAAAGCAATTACAGTTGAGCCAAAAAAAGCCGGTACCGCAAGGTACATGGATATGCCTGTGCCTGATCCGCATGACGGGTCCATCCTGGTTGAGGCAATTGCCGTTGGTGTTTGCGGGACGGATGTTGAAATTACCGAAGGGAAATACGGATGGGCACCTCCGGGTCAGAATCACCTTATCCTGGGCCATGAATCACTGGGCCGTGTCATTGATCCGGGCACAGCCTCCGGATTTAAAAAAGGCGATCTGGTAGTTGGCATCGTCAGGCGGCCCGATCCGGTCCCTTGTCCGAACTGTGCAGTGGGTGAATGGGATATGTGCAAGAACGGACTCTACACTGAAAGAGGGATCAAGGAGATACACGGATACATGTCAGAGCGATGGAGAATCGAACCTGAGTATGCAATTAAAATAGATCCTTCACTTGGAATTCTCGGTGTACTTCTGGAGCCCACCACTGTTGTCACCAAAGCGCTGGAGCAGATAGGAATGATAAGCCGGCGCTCATTCTGGGAGCCAAACAGGGTTCTTGTAACAGGAGCAGGGCCGATAGGATTACTGGCGGCATTAAGTCTCAAAATATGGGGTGTGGAGGAGATACATGTACTCGACCGGATGGAATCAGGTGCTAAACCAGACCTTGTGAGGGAGCTTGGGGCTGTCTATCATTCCGGCAGCGTAGCTGATATCGGATTTGAACCGGATGCAATTGTGGAATGTACCGGGGTGAGTCAGGTTATTGAAGCCTGTATTCAGCAGCTTGGCCCTAACGGCATATTATGTCTGACTGGTGTGGGTCATGGCGGGCATATGACGAGGGCAGGTACAGCTGATATGGCTGCTTCAGCAGTATTGAGAAACACTGTAATTGTAGGCAGCGTAAATGCAAATAAGCGCCAGTGGTACAGGGCTGGGCAGACCCTTGCCAAGGCTGACCGCGCCTGGCTGGCAAAACTCATTACCCGCCGGGAAAAACCTGAAAACTTCATCAAAGCCCTGGAGAGAAAGCCTGATGACATTAAGGTGGTTATTCAGTTTTCAGAAGTATGATTGAAGACGGAAGACCGAAGACGGAAGACGGAAACTGCTGATGTTCAGGTAGTATTTCCGATTTGACAAGGCTTAGCGGGGGAAACCAGGCTCAGGAGTAGGTTATATCCATAATTACATAAATAATTTCTTCCCTGTCCCGCTTTAAGACGATCGTGTCTCCCACTTTTTTGTTTATCAGTGCTTTGGCCAGGGGTGATATAAAGGAGATCTTCCCTCTGGCAATGTTTGCCTCATCTACGCCTGTAATCTGAAAGATCTGAGTTTTACCGGATACCTCAGTTTTGAGGGTAACCGTGGCGCCAAACCTTATTTCGTTTTGCGGCTGCTCTGTCAGATCAACAACCCTGGCATCGGCAATCCTGTTGTTCAATAACTGTAACTTTGCATTGATATAGTTAAGGGCAATGCGTTTCTCATTTTCATTGCTGCTGCCGACATTGTCTTTTTCCCTGATCAACGCCTCCTTTTCAGCCAACAGCTGTTCCATCCCGGTTCGGGTGACAAAGTTTGGCACACCTTCCGGCAGGTATGCCCTCTGTGGCACAATCGGAACTTCTTCCTGGTCGTCTTCCTTGACAAAGCCTCTGCTCATAGTTTATGGGTCGGGACTGCTAAATTATCCATTATAGTATAATCTGCCAATTTCGGTTACAAATTTTGGTTTGTTGCTCGCGGGTCGATTTGCTCCTCAAATTGATGTACTGCGGTCCTGCGGTCCCTCCTTCTCCGCCAAAAGGCGGATTCGAAGGGCAAAGCTTGCGGTCTGAGAACCAGGTTATGTTACACAGAGCCAGGCACTCTGAGCACTGAACCATTTAGAAAGTTTTCAGGCGGAGATGCAATAGATGACCTTCAATTGGTTTTCTGCAAAAGTTCAACAGGTGAGCTAATTTAATTATTCTGGGATATTACCAATTATCTCATCTATTTCGGCTTTCAATATTGGGATGTCTTTTGTCAGGATACCCCAGATAATGACGTCATCGACTTTATCATATCCATGAATGACCCAGTTTCTCAAATCGATTATCCTTCTTGGGTTTGATATTCTTATTGAATTATCAACCTTCAGTAATTTGGTCATTGCTTCACCAATTATACCAAGCTCCCGTTCAACTGCCCTTCGAACGAGCTTACTTGCCTTATACTTATCAAAATCGCGCTTATGGCCAAGATATTGTTCTATTGATGCGATTGATTCTCTGATATCAAATAAATATTTTCCCGCTTCACGCTGCATAAAGTAATATTTTTGTCTCTTCAATGCTTTTGATAAAAAATGGATTTGCCAGGGAGTTGACAGTTACAAGGTCTATTTTCCTTTTGAAAAGTTCTTCAAGTTTGTAATGTAATTCAAAATAATTATCAGTATATCTTTCAATTGAAATATCCTGAAAGGAGACCAGGATGTCAATATCACTGGACTTTTTTAATTTACCCGTACTGCCCGACCCAAAAAGATATAGACTCTTTACATCATATTGTTTGCAAAGATCCCGGATCTCTCTTTCTTTCCCCTCAATAATCTTATTCATTGTTAGTTAATTTAATCCAAAAATAGCAAAAATATATGTTAGAATAATTTAAGAACCTAATTAGCTTTCTGGCCAGACTCAAATACCGATAAAAAATCATATATCCTGGTCACACTCACGCTCACACTCTTTGTCTTGCGGTCCCTCCATCTCCGCCAAATGGCGGATTCGGAGGGCATAGCCTGCGGTCGAAGGTTTCCGGTTTGTTTCGGTAAGGGCCTTCGCCTCTATTACACGTCAACTTTTATTGTGAGACTAGTTTCTTAAAATCCTCATCTTCCCAGAGGCTTTTAAAATCCTCATCTTTCGGGGCATAGGTCTTGAATTGGGGGTTCATCGATATTGCCTTACCGAGGTCAGCAAGTGCATTTGTCTTATCCCCTTTCAGGCAATAAACGCATCCGCGGTTATAAATGAAAACCGGCTGACCGGGTGCAAGCTCAATTGCCTTATTGTATGAAGAGATGGCTTCATCAAGCTTATTTGTTTTTGCAAGAAGCCCTGCTTTAATCTGCCAGGCATCAGCGTTGTCAGGGCTAAGTGATGTTGCCTTCTCCAGGGCAGATAACGCCTCATCGTTTCTGTCCATCGATTCCAGGATCTGTCCTTTCATCAGCCAGTTTACCCCGTCGTCGGGTTGCATGGCGGTAAGCTTTTCGGCGTTTTTCAGTGCATCATCCAGGTGGTTGAATTCAGCCTGGAGGAACGTTTTAAAGAATAATATCCCGGTATTTTCCGGATAAGTTTTTTCGAGTTCTTCCAGTTGTTTGATCGCTTCTTCCTCACCGCCAGGACTCCTTTTCATGTTTATCATCAGCCAGCCTTGCACAGCGTCCCTGTTCTCAGGGTATTTACCCATTATCTCAAGATAGACTTTGGATGCTTCGGCTGTATTTCCCTGCTGGGCCAGGCTCTGAGCCTTGCTGAGGTCATCCTTCACCGTAGAAGTCTGTCCTTGAGCGTAATAACAGGCAGAGACAACAATCACAACTGTCAGAAAGAATTTTAGCGTTTTCATTTTGATTGAGTATTAGTAATAATCGTTAATACAAAATTACGCCTTACCAAAGCCGAAGTCAAATTTATATTAGAATGGAAGACCGCACCCTGATGCAGCCTCGTACTGGAAATAGCATACGGTGCAAAGCGGTCATAGGGGATTGATTTTGTACCGTTATGAGAATATGACATTTTCATTACTTTTGGATGATTATCATTTTTGCTTGAACCAAAGGATTTAAAACCGTAAATTCTATGCTGACAAAAGAACTGGTACTGGACTTGTGGAGCAAAACCTACAACACTGAAGGGAAGCCCGACTGGTCACACATTATTCCCTATTACGACACTAATATCTATTTCAGGGATTCCATCCAGGAAATACGCGGCATCGAAGAATTTACCGCGATGACGGAACGTCTGACAAAGCGGTCAAAAGACCTGAAAATGAATATTGTCAACTCTGTTATGGAAGGGAATATAATTTTTCTGGAATGGGAAATGACCATCAAGTTCAAGAAAAATCCGAGCTCCGTGATGTACGGCTCAAGCAGGCTGACATTAAATGAAGAGGGGAAAATAATTGAACAGAGAGACTATTATGATCTGTGGGGTGACATCTTTGACAACATTCCAAGGTTCGGTAAAGCATACAGGAGGTTTATGATTAAAAAGTTTGGTTGAACTTATTAAGTTGAATCCTTGTTCTATAATTATTTACAAAACTAATAATCAATAATATGAAAAAGGGTACAAGCATACTATTGTTTCTGGCATTAATATTTTCCGGACATGTAAATGCCCAGACAGGTCTTCGTTTCGGATTGAAAGCCGGTTATAGTCTGGCCACTCAATACGGCATCTCCCCGGCTGATAATACTTATGAAGTTGAGACAAGCAGCAGGAATGGCTTTTCAGGAAGCATTTTATTGTATTTTCCAATAACTGAATCAGTAGGCATTCAACAGGAGTTTGCCTACACAATGAAAGGTTCGGGCCAGGATGTTACTATTCCCGGGCCTTTTGAAGTAAATACTGTTTCTGATTACAGGCTGAACTATTTCGAGATGCCAATAATCGTAAAATACAGATTTGTCAATATTAAGGATTTTGGGTTTTATGGCAGCA
>JALOMO010000205.1 GCA_025455395.1 Bacteroidales bacterium | reverse complement strand
CCATGGGTAAACTAAACTGAAAAGAGATGGATGGAGAGACAAACCAGGCAGTTGCCGCAGCAGATAAGAATAAAAGAAATACTTTCCTTGAGGTAGCAGCAGTTATAATTCTTGCCGCCGGTACTTTGTGGATCCTCTCCCTTATCTTTAATTTCAGTCGTCATATCAAAACCAACAATGCACAGGTTGATGGAGATCTTGTTGCAGTAACCTCGCGTATTTCAGGCATTATCATGGAGATCAGATTTGATGCCTATGATGATATTGTGGCAGGGGATACACTTGTGCTTATCGATGACGAGGAGTTCCGGATAAAGGTGCAACAGGCTGAAGCGGATCTTGAGACAGCCAATGCCGGACTCCTTATTGCAGAGCAGAATGTAATAACGGCCAGATCGCATGAAGCAGCTGCGAAGGCAAAACTGCAGGGTAATACCGCCAGCCTTGAGAGAGCTGAGAAGAACTACCAGAGATATCAGAACATGTACGCTGACTCTGCCGTCACCCGAAATCAGTTTGACCAGGTAATAGCACAGTGGAAGACTGACCAGGCTTATCTTGAGGCAGGTGAAAAGGAACTTCTGGCTAGCAGGTCAGTGACAGAGCAGAATATCAGGAACATTGCCTCGGCTAAGGCCACCGTAAAAAGAAAGGAGGCCGATCTTGAGGCAGCCAGGCTTCAGCTGTCATATACGGTGATGACAGCCCCCGTAAACGGGGTGGCAGGAGAGAGAACGATTTTCACAGGTGAACTTGTCCATGCAAACCAGATGATGGTGGATATTGTTCCGCAGGACAGAAAGTGGGTTACGGCGAATTTTAAAGAGACACAACTCAAAGACCTGAAGATCGGGCAGGAGGCAGTAATTGAAGTGGATGCACTTGATGAAACATATACAGGGAAGGTTAAGAATGTTTCACCTGCAACAGGGGCTAAATTCTCGATGGTGGCTCCTGACAACTCGACAGGTAACTTTGTAAAGATAACTCAGCGTATTCCCGTAAGAATAGAGTTTGATGATCCGCCGGATATGCTTCATGAGGTAAGACCCGGGATGAATGTTACCGTGACGATCAAAAAGTGACACCATATGAAATGGCAGAAGGGTGAGTTATTCATTGTCACCGGGTTATACCTTCTGATAATCCCCTTTTTCAATGCCCTAAATGCCACCGGTTTTGAGAATGCCCAGATACAGGGGCACTTCGGAGCATCAGGAACAGAATTCATGTATATGAACCTGGTGCCGTTCTTTGTGCTCGTCGCCGGCATCCCGCTGGCCCTTGAGCTGGCAAAGAGATTCCCGCTCAGGTCAATGATGATCTCAGTCATTATTCTTTCGTTTTTATTCAACACTCTTTCTGCCTGGGCGCCCGGAATCGGGTGGTTTATCATTTTCAGGTCAATGGTTTCGTTCCTCATGATCTTCGGAATAGTGGCAGCGCTGATACCCATTGTCAAGCGGTATAATCCTGCGCTGAACATGGCAATCCTCTATGGAATAGTGCAGTTCATTATACAAGGCAGCAGCCACCTCTACAAGTTCCTTGGAGCTCATTTTGCACATATTTATGACTGGCGCACTTCAATACTGATGGTAAACATCAACTTCCTGCTCTGCATTGTCCTGACATTCGTATTCCTGAGGAAAAATGTTTCTCCTCCAAAGCGACCATTTGATTTTGACTTCCGGGGATGGATAATAATGATCATGTTCTTTCTGCCACTGCTATTTCTTACTGCAGAAGGACAGAGGAGAGAGTGGTTCTCAGATCCCACAGTTATCATTGCCATTATCACAGCAATAATCATAATCATAATCTATGGTTTATATGCCCGTGCAGTCTCAAAGCCGCTGATTGACCTTAAAGTATTCACTTACCGCAATGTTGCCATTGGAACGCTGCTCTTCTTTCTGACAGGAGCCATGAATGGCACCGGAAGCATCATAACCGGATTCATGGGCAGTATACTTGGATTTGATGACCTGTATATGGCCCGCACTCATCTGTTTATCCTTGCCGGATTGTCGGCCTCAATACCACTATGCACCTACCTTCTTTACAAACACATTCATCTTCATCTGATTGCAGTGACCGGTTTTCTCTCCTTTGCCCTTTATCATGGCCTGATGTATTTCAGGTTCTATCCCGAAATCTCCCCGAAGGATTTCATGTGGCCTCTCCTGTTCAAAGGTGCCGGAATTGGATTTCTTTACGTTCTCAGCTCTCTTTATATTTCAGAAAAGGTTCCCAAAGCATTAAGTACCTCACGCATGATGAGCGGGGTCATCGCAAGGATTATAATTGCCTCTATGCTGGGTGCCACGGTGCTGACAACCATGGTTTCAAAGCTCACGGTCCAACATGCGACCGGGATCGGACAGCAGATTACCGGGACAAATGAGGAAGCAGTCAAAGATTATGAGAATGCCCTGAGTTATTATATGAACAAGGGGCTTAAGGTTACTGAAGCGGAGAAGCTTGCCGATGACCCTCTGAGGTACGAGATACAGAGGCCGGCAATGATGCTTGCCTATAAGGATATCTACCTGGTCATGACCATAGTAAGCCTTATACCGGCATTGCTTATAGTAATGTTCAGGCTGGGAAGAAGGGCGCTGAGGCCAGTCGAGGTCGAACCGATCCCGCTCTGACCCCAGCGCCTTGATACCTGGTCACGTATACTGTGCAGTGACTACTTGGCTCTGAATACTATCCCGCCGCCAAGATTAAACTGGTAATAGGTTGAGAAGCCCGAAATGCCTGCCCCAGTGCC
>JALOMO010000031.1 GCA_025455395.1 Bacteroidales bacterium | reverse complement strand
GCATAGCGCAGCATCATGGCAGCGCACTCTCTTACCTGTGACACTGACCCGGCAGAGGACTCAAGCAATGTTGACCGCAGGGTCTGAATTGAATCTATTATCAGCAGGTGCGGATTGATCATCCCGGCCTGCGAGATGACATTTTCAAGCTCTGTCTCGTTATATATAAAGCACTGGTCATTTTCTCCAGGGAGTCTTCCTGCCCTTAGCTTAACCTGTCCCTCGCTCTCCTCACCTGAGACATACAATACACGTCTCTCTTTGCATGCGAGAGCCAGCTGTAGCGCAAGGGTTGACTTGCCAATCCCGGGCTCTCCACCCATGAGTATAAGGGACCCCTTTACCATTCCTCCACCCAGCAGACGGTCCATTTCACTTATGCCTGTTGTTATCCTGTCACTGTCACTGACCTCTATTCCTGACAGTAACTCCGGTTTGCGTCTAGGTGAGTTGGTGACAGATGTGACTGTCGAAGAAGTTGTTATGATCTCTTCACGATATGTATTCCATTCCTTGCATGCAGGACAATGGCCGATCCACTTTGGTGACTCTGCGCCACAGTTCTGACATACATAAACAGTCTTGTTTTTTGCCATCGGAAGGAGATTGTGTAGGGAACAAATTTAGTAAATGTATGGCATCAGATAACTTTCTCAGGCGAGGGAGGAGATAAAATACGCCCGCTCTGCTTTCCGAAGAGAATAAAGAGAGATGTTGCACCTAAGACTGCAATCAGCAGAAGCTGTGACTCATGCGAAATTGTGGCATACGCCAGACCCTCCTCAAGAGGGATACCATATACCATCAGCAGGCCTCGCGACACTATCCAGTGGAAGGCACCCATTCCGCTCTGAACCGGTACAGCCATCCCGAAACTGCCGACAACAAGTATGAACATCGCACCGCTCAATCCCAGTCCGGAAGTTGATTCAAGACAGAGCAGGGGAAGGTATGCCATAAACAGATACGTAATCCAGAGAAATATGGTTAGTATTATAAATTCCCACTTTCTTCTCAGGGATGCGATTGATTTTAGTCCCTCGATAATACCGTCAAAGAATGAATAGAGCTTTCTGAAAAACGGCTTGCCAGAGAGCCGGTCTCTTAGAAAGAAATAGAGGAATATACCAAGGGCTCCCATGGCAATTATCGCCACATACAGGATTGTGGAAGAGCCAATGAGCAGGGTTAATCTTTCATTAGCCGGGTCGATTACATTTTCAGAAAGAAACCTTCCTGTCGTTTTGCTTCCGGCAATTATTGTAAGACCGAGTAACACAAGGACTGTAAGGACATCTATTGTACGTTCTACTAAAACAGTACCCACCAGTTTGTCAAAAGGAAGTTTTTCCTTCTTTCCCAGAGCAGCGCAGCGTGTAATCTCTCCCAGCCTGGGAAAGACCAGGTTGGCAAAGTATCCTGTCACCAGAGAGTGATAGGTGTTCAGCAGTGAAGGTTTGTATCCCAGGGGCTCAATCAGCAATGTCCATCGTCGTGCTCTGATGAACAGGGCGATGATTGAAACGGCAGATGAGAGCAGAAGCCATCCGTACTCTGCTTTACTCAGTGTTTCACCCAGCTTCTTGAGGTCAATGCCTTTGAAGGAGATCCACAAAAGAACAACTCCCAAAAAAAGAAACAGAATAACCCTTATGCTGTTCTTAAGACCTCTCTTCAATCTCAGATGAGTTTATTTGTAGCTGTGTCAGGGAAAATAATCCGGGGCTTAAATCTCTTTGCTTCTTCAAAGTCGATCATTGCGTATGACATTATGATAACGACATCACCTACTGAGGTTTTTCGCGCGGCAGGCCCATTCAGGCAGATTTCTCCTGATCCTCTTCTTCCCTTAATCACATATGTCACCAGTCTGCCGCCGGTAGTTTTATTCAGGACATGGACCTTCTCATTCTCGATGAGATTGGCGGCATTCATAAGATCTTCATCAATCGTCACGCTTCCAACATAATCAAGGTTGGCATCTGTGACAGTGACATTATGAATTTTCGATTTGACTACTTCTATCATCATAGCATGTCAGGACTGCAATTTAAACAGGACAAAGATAAATAACCTTTTGTTCAACGCAATGAAATCCTGAGATTGTCAATCAAGCGTACATCCCCAGCAAAGAGAGCTATGCATGCATAATACTTTCTGCTGAGTTTCATCTCACTTTTATTTTTCAGAGGTGCAAGGCTTACATCATCTGCAATTTCAAAGTATTCAAGCCTGAATCCGGGAATTTTTGAAATGGTTGTGCTGACAATTTTCTTCAACTCATCTATCTCTTTATGGCGGGCCATTTCTGCAACTTTCTTCAGGGTTTTATAAATCTCACCTGCCTTTTCACGGTGAGCAGGCAGCAATCGTTTGTTCCGGCTGCTCATGGCGAGACCATCCTTCTCTCTTTTTATGGGACAGGCTACTATCGTGATCTCCGGGTAGCTTCGCTTTGCAAGCTCTTTAATTATTGTCAGTTGCTGGAAATCCTTCTGACCAAAAAAGGCATAAGAAGGTTTTATGATATCAAAAAGTCTTGAGACAACCTGTGCAACGCCATTGAAATGTCCTGGTCTGTGAAGTCCTTCCATAACTTTGTCGAGTCTCCCGAAATCGAATGCTCTCAAATCAGGTCCGGGATATACTTCATCAACAGAGGGCATAAAAACGAAGTCATTTTCACGCATGATCCCGGCAAGCATTGACAGATCCTCTTCAGGTGTGCGGGGATATTTCTTCAGGTCTTCAGAGTCATTGAATTGTGTAGGATTGACGAAAATACTCACTGCAACCATCGGGGATTTTAATATGGCAGACTTTACCAGGGAGAGATGTCCCTCGTGCAGTGCTCCCATAGTAGGCACAAAACCCGGCCTCTTACAGCTGCATTTTTCATAATGGCCAGCGACCTGTCGGGAGGTAGTAAATACTTTCATTTTTCTGTTTCTGTTGTCAGTATTACAAACATTTTTCGATATAAATCTATCTGTATTGGTCTTATCAAATACAAATAAACACCATTTTGTCAGTAAGATGCTGTGGAAAGGCTTGGAAAATAATTGTATTTTTTTTATTATCTTTGCACTTTGTATAAAAACAGGTACATCGGGAGGTTTTAATGGAAAGCAAGAGGGTATTATTTGTTTCACAGGAGATCATGCCATATCTCGGTGAAACAAGGCTTTCAAAGATCAGCCGTGATCTGCCGCAGGGCATACAGGAAAGGGGAAAGGAGATTCGCACATTCATGCCCCGCTACGGCTCGATCAATGAGAGGCGTAACCAGCTTCATGAAGTAATACGCCTATCCGGAATGAACCTGATCATTGACGACACTGATCATCCTCTTATCATAAAGGTTGCATCAATACAATCTGCACGTATGCAGGTCTACTTCATTGACAATGACGACTATTTCCAGCGAAAGCACACTGTTGCGGATTCGGCAGGCAATGAGTATGATGACAATGATGAAAGAGCCATGTTCTTTGCCCGTGGTGTGATAGAAACTGTAAGAAAACTGAGATGGAGCCCTGACATTGTGCACTGCCATGGGTGGATGACTTCACTGGTGCCTTTGTATCTGCGTACCCTTTATTCAGATGATCCGGTTTTCAGTAAGATCAAAACCATATATTCTGTCTACAATAACGGCTTCAAAAAACCGTTAAAATCTTCCTTGCCCGACAAACTGGCTGCCGACGGAATTGACAAAGGCGCACTGAAGCCAATAAGTAAGATTACTGACTTCCTGAGCCTTACGCAACTGGCTACTGACAATTCTGACGGTATTATTATCGGATGTGAGAAAATTGATGATCAGGTCAGAAAATATCTAGCCGGTTTGGACAAGCCTCTCCTTGATTTCCAGGGAGATGAGAATTATATTGATGCATACAATGATTTTTATGACAAGTTTCTACTGGACAGTAAAAAATAGCACTCATCAGGGTCTGAGATTCAGCCTGACGCAATATATCATATCTTTTTTTGCTTTTACAGCTTTAGTTTTATCCTCATGCTCCGATAATCCGACGAGTATCGGTATAGGTCTGTTGCCTGATGATGATTTTGTTCAGATAGTATCAACGGACACCATCAGCATAAAGGGATACACGATGTATGATGAAAGCTCTGTGACAACCAACAGTTCCGAATTGATTGCAGGAGGCGTCAGGGATATATATTTCGGAACAACTACGTGCGAATTTGTCACTCAGCTTCGACTTTTAACACCATGGAACCGCTACGTATACACTGTTGATTCCATCTTCTTTCGTTTTCTTGCCACAGAGATTGATGGAGACACCGCGGGGGTACACTATTTAAGGCTGTATGAGACCGGGACTTTTCTGCGGGATACTGTCGAGTATTACTCCAATCAGGATCCTGATACGATTAAGTTCCTGGGTGAGTATCTCCTTCCTTCGCTTAAAGCTGATTCATCATATAGTATCAGGCTTGAAAACTGGGTTGCAGAGTACCTGCTCAGAGACACAAGCATGTTCCTGCCTGCCACGCAGTTCTATACTGAATATTTCAAGGGTCTTTACATGGGCCTCAGGAGCGAGGGTGATCCGGTATTAATAAGCATGAATGCTGAAGAGAGTCCGCTTGCCCTGACTATTCATTTTCATGACACATCAGATACAAAATATACCTATTCGTTTGTTGCGACAGAGCGAGCAGTAAACTACAATCTGTACAAACATGATTTCACCACTGCCGATCCCGACAAAGAGATAAAGCATGTAAATGATTTTGTAACTGATACGGTGGTCTATTTACAGAGCCTTAGCGGTGTTTATTCAAGGTTTGATCTGCCGTCTCTCTCTTCCTTCAAGTCAGAGAATGGCATTGCGGTGAATGAGGCAAGGCTGTATGTTCCGGCACTTATTGACGGAGTCACATTTGCTGACAGTCTTATGCCACCAAGGATTTACCTGAGATACCGTGACAGTGAAGGCAAACTGACTCCGATTCCTGATCTCCTTCATGATCCGGGATTTCTCGATGGGACTTACTACAAGCTGAAAGACTACTACATTTTTAACATCCCGACCTTTATCCAGCAGTACCTGGAAGGAGAGATTGACAATCCTTCGGTTGAGATGTATTACCCGTCCTCATTTCAAAGAAATGCGATATTCAAGGCTAACGGGAACAACCCCACCGTCAGGCTTGAGTTTTCATACTCGATCTATTGATTAATTAATCTATAACAGAGGGTTATTATGTGTGGAATAGTAGGCTATATAGGATCGAGGCCGGCCCTCGGTATTGTAATAAACGGGCTGAAAAGGCTTGAATACAGGGGATATGACTCTGCTGGCATTGCGGTCAATGATGGTGAGAAGACCCAGATATTCAAGTGTGCAGGAAGGGTTCGTGACCTTGAAGAGATGGTCAATGGCAAAGATGTCACCGGCACTATTGCTATGGGACATACGCGGTGGGCGACACATGGTGAACCTAATGAGATCAATGCACATCCCCAGGTATCATACCGTGGCCATTTCATAGTTGTTCATAATGGCATCATTGAGAATTATGCTCGTATTAAGAGCCACCTTGTAGGTCGCGATGTGAAGTTCACCAGCCAGACCGACACTGAAGTTCTGGCCAACCTTATGGAACATCTCTACCTGGAGGGGGACCTGTCAGCCGAACAGGCAATTATAATGGCCCTGAACAAGGTGGAGGGCACATACGGAATCGCGGTTTTCTGCCGTGACGAACCCGGCAGGATGTTCGCCGCCAGGCAAGGTTCACCTCTTGTTATCGGTGTTGGCGACGGTGAAAACTTTGTCGCTTCTGATGCCACTCCGATAGTAGAGCACACCCAGCGTGTTATCTACCTTAATGATGATGACCTGGCAGTGATCAGCAAGGATGAGATGGTTCTGAAGGCAATAAAGAATAAGCCGTTTGAGCCTGATGTCAAAAATGTTGATCTTAAGATTGGAGAGATTGACAAGGAAGGCTATCCGCACTTCATGCTAAAGGAGATCTTCGAACAACCCCGTGCCATACATGACACTTTCAGGGGCAGGGTATTGCCGAATCAGTCCGGGCTTATGCTTGGAGGGCTCTATAATGTCTTTGATACAATGGCCTCAGCCGACAGGATACTTATTGTTGCATGCGGCACATCATGGCATGCCGGGCTGGTTGGTGAATATATCCTTGAAGAGTATTGCCGCATACCTGTTGAGGTTGAATATGCTTCTGAGTTCAGATACCGTGATCCTGTTATTAAGAAAGGAGATATAGTACTTGCCATCAGTCAGAGCGGCGAGACGGCTGACACGCTCGCAGCTATCAAACTTGCCAAGGAGCGTGGCGCAATGGTACTGGGCATCTGCAATGTAGTAGGGTCATCGATATCGCGTGAAACAAATGCCGGTGTCTTCACACATGCCGGGCCCGAGATAGGTGTTGCATCAACGAAGGCATTCACAACACAGGTGGTGACATTGGCAATGATCGCGTTTGAAATAGGCTACCGCAAGGGCTTGATTGATGAAATACGTTACCGCAGCCTTATCGACGAACTGGTATCTCTGCCGGGTAAGATTGAGGATACTCTTAAGGTAAATGATCAGGCTCTGGCCCTGGCAAAAATATATAAGGATTCAACAAATGCTCTTTACCTTGGAAGAGGTCTTCTTTATCCGGTAGCTCTGGAAGGTGCACTGAAGCTCAAAGAGATATCTTATATCCATGCGGAAGGTTATCCTGCGGCTGAGATGAAGCATGGCCCAATCGCACTGATAGATGAGCACATGCCGGTGGTGGTGGTTGCCACAAAAGAGAACTCATATGACAAGATCGTCAGCAATATACAGGAGGTCAAGGCGCGCAAGGGGATTGTGATAGCTGTTGTAACTGAAGGTGACCAGGTCATCAGCAAGATGGCTGACTACGTTATGGAGGTTCCTGAAACAATATCTGTATTTGCTCCCGTTCTGGCTGTTATACCACTGCAGCTTTTCTCTTATCACATTGCCGTTTTACGTGGATGTAATGTTGATCAGCCGCGTAACCTGGCAAAATCTGTTACAGTTGAATAATAATACCAGAGCAATATGGCTGACAGTTACAGAAATCTCAGCATCGGGGAGATAAAAGGCCTCGAAGCTTCGGGCTGCAGAAGCAATTCCTGGGGGAGTGTTTTTGTCAAAGAACCATTCAATGCCGAAAGAATTCAAAACGTAACATTCTCAGGCATTGTGAAGATGGGGCTTTTCAATGGTGTTGCACGTGAGAGATGCGGGTTGCCTCTGCAGCACGGCATCAGGAATGCTCATATACATAATTGTACCATTGCAGACAATGTCACTATTACAGATATTACAGGTTTCATTGCCAATTATGACATAGGCGAAGGTGTAGTAATACGCAACTGCGGACATATTTCTACTGAAGGACGAACCTCCTTTGGAAACGGAACACGAGTGGCGGTGCTTAATGAATCGGGTGGCAGGGAGGTGCCAATATGGGACAGGCTTACTTCACATATGGCGTACATCATCACTCTCTATCGTCACAGGCCGGCTGCCATTGAAGTAATAGAGAGTCTTATTGACCAGTATGCCGAAAGCATTAAGTCTGACCGGGGAGAGATTGGCTCCGGATCATATATTGCCGGTTGCGGCACCATCAAGAATGTAAAGATTGGTAACGGAGCTGTTATCGAAGATGTGTCGAGGCTGGCGGAAGGGTCTGTTAACAGCTCATTCAAAGACCCTGTCTTCATCGGCAATGACGTCATCATGGACCACTTTATTATATGTTCAGGATCAAAGGTCAATGATGCTGCCGTGATTGACAAGTGCTTTATTGGCCAGGGTTGCACCTTGTCGAAACAATACTCAGCTGAGAATTCACTCTTCTTTTCTAATTGCGGAGGCTTTCATGGCGAAGCATGCTCAATATTCGCCGGTCCGTTCACGGTTACC
Source organism: Bacteroidales bacterium (assembly GCA_025455395.1). Lineage (GTDB taxonomy): Bacteria > Bacteroidota > Bacteroidia > Bacteroidales > VadinHA17 > SR-FBR-E99. Next base: position 22,100 of record JALOMO010000031.1, on the reverse strand, counting down.
CACCATAAATCAACCCTTCTTATCGCCGGTATTTTTTCTTTCATGAATGCCGGCAGCGGCTCGAACCAGAGCAATCATATGTATAAGCTGGGTCCGATTCACCAGGGTATAATGGAGAGAGGGTCAAAGACAACAAGTGACTCATACGTTCTATGGCCTTCCCGTATCGGCCCGTTCACCCTCGTCGTCGGGCGTCATTACCATAACGTTGACACGACCCAGTTTCCATTTTCATATCTGGCAGAGGTGAATTATGAGTCTCACCTCATTCCGGGCATAAACCTGCGCAGTGTCGGGACCATACGTGATGCCCAGAAATGGCCTAAACGCGATGTGCGCAAAGATTCCAGAAAGCTTGACCAGATCAACTTTAACCTTTTGAGTCCATTCACCGTCGGTAAAATGATGATCGGCAGGGAGCTGTTGCGGAAATTAATGAAGGATGTATCTGCAGGACAGCCCTACATTACATTTGACAGGATGAAGATGAAAACATCTGCTGCTGAACGGGGCATAAGCCTTTACCAGATGGGGATAGACAAATTTATTGGCAACTCTGTAATTAAGCGGCTTGAAGGAATTGAGTTTAAATCTGACGCTGAAATACAGGCTAGACTGAGGCCGGACTCTGCGAAGGGGAAAGGAGACTGGGTTGATATGTCAGGGTTGATTGCACCGCTTAGTTCTATTGAGGCATTGCTGTCATCAATTGAGAATCAGGAAATGAAAAGTGCAGATGCCATCAATAAAAGCTTTGAGTCAATCCATAAGCACTATTATGATATGGAATGGGCCTGGATATATGACCGTCTGCCCGGAGAGACTGGTAAGGCAAATGAAAAACTGACCGCATCTGATATCATCACCATTGTTGAGAGATGGAAGAAAAGTGTGGTCGATCTTGACAATATGCTTTACGAAGATGCCCGCAAGGAGTTTACTCTGTCATCTATGACAGGTTTTGGAATAGATGGTGATGATGAAGTGAAGAAGCGGGACTTTGAGCAGGTAAGGGGCGACTTTGAGAAGAATCCGGTTGTACTGGCCATACTTGACCATATTAAGATCAAATCTGAGCTGGGTGATGAACTTATCCGGCGGCTGAAGGTCTGATGGTCTGAAGGTCTGAAGGTCAGAGGATAGATTGTCATTACTTAATGTTCGCACCTCTGTTGCCGTACATCTCTTGATAGTATTTTGAATAGGCACCTGAGATGATTGTTTCAAGCCACTGCTCATTGGAGAGATACCAGTCGACTGTCATTCTGAGCCCCTGTTCAAAGGTGACTGACGGTTTCCATCCCAGTTCGTTCTGAAGCTTGCTGCTGTCGATGGCATATCTGAGATCGTGACCAGCACGGTCAGTAACATATGTTATCAGCTTTTCCGAACTGCCCGCCGGCCTCCCCAGCCTTTCATCCATTACCCTGCAGAGAAGACGGACAAGGTCAATATTCTTCCACTCGTTGTCACCTCCGACATTATACGTGTTCCCCGGTTTGCCGGAATGAAATATTACATCTATTGCAGAAGCATGATCTTCAACATACAACCAGTCCCTTATGTTCTCTCCCTTACCGTAAACAGGAATAGGTTTTCCTGTCTTTATATTGTTTATTGTCAGAGGTATCAGTTTCTCAGGGAACTGGTTAGGGCCATAATTGTTTGAGCAGTTGGAGATAACAAACGGCAGCCCGTATGTATTGCCGAAGGCTCTTACCATGTGGTCAGAACTGGCCTTCGAAGCAGAATACGGACTTCTGGGGTCATAGGGTGTCTGTTCGGTAAAAAAGCCTTCATGTTCAAGAGAACCATAAACCTCGTCGGTGGAGATATGATAAAAGAGCTTTCTCTGGTCTCTATCTGTGTCCGTATCACGGAATGAAGTCAAAAGATTTACTGTGCCGATGATATTGGTATAAATGAATTCATCAGGGGAGCTGATTGACCTGTCGACATGTGATTCAGCTGCGAGGTGGATCACTCCGTCGAATCTGAACTCACCGAAAAGTGCGCTGACAGCCTGTTTGTCAACAATATCAACCCTGCGGAAGTGATAGTTTGACTCCTTTTCTATATCAGTCAGGTTACCCAGGTTACCTGCATATGTAAGCTTGTCTGCATTGACGATTGTATAGTCAGGATATCTTCTGACGAATCTTCTGATGACATGTGATCCTATAAATCCTGCACCTCCGGTAATGAGTATTATTCTTTTCATGATTGGTTTCTTATTTTCTTTTCCCATCGCCAGGCTGTCTCCATTGATTCATCAAGAGTTATTTCTGTTTTCCAGTCCAGCTCCTTGTTGGCAAGGGAGGGGTCTGCCCATATTTTTTCAATATCTCCCGGTCTGCGTGCAGCGATCTGGTAGTTAAGTTTTATACCTGTTACACGTTCGAAGGAGGCTATGGCTTCAAGGACAGAGACGCCTGTTCCTGTTCCCAGGTTGAATATTTCGAAATTACTGTTGTTCCTTCCTTCAAGCAGTCTTTTAAGGGCTATGACGTGTGCCCTTGCGAGATCAACTACATGAAGATAATCACGTATGCATGAACCGTCAGGTGTGTCATAGTCATTACCGAATACCTTCAATTCTTCTCTCAGTCCTATGGCCGTCTGTGTAATAAATGGAACCAGGTTCTCAGGTACGCCTCTGGGGAGTTCACCTATGTGAGCTGTCGGATGTGCACCGATTGGATTGAAATAGCGCAGGGATATTGCCTTTTGTTCAGGTCTTGCCGCCATGGTATCGCGTATAATGGTCTCTCCGGCCTGCTTGGTATAGCCGTAGGGTGATGCTGCCTCTTTAACAGGTGAGGACTCGGTAACGGGAAGGATTTCGGGCTGACCGTAAACGGTGCATGATGATGAAAACACAAGTGATGCCACACCATGTTTCTCCATTATGGCAAGAAGGTTGATCAGCGATCCTAGATTGTTCCTGTAATATTCAAGCGGTTTTTTTACTGATTCCCCGACTGCCTTGTATGCGGCAAAATGTATTATGGCATCAATTTTTCCTTCATTGGCAAATACCTCTTCCAGTTTTGCCATGTCACAAAGGTCATACTCATAGAACCGCGGTCTGATCCCGGTAATAGCCCTGATTCCATCAAGGACAGTGATGTCAGAGTTATACAGGTTATCAATGATTACAACCTCAATGCCACAGGCAATAAGCTCAACTGCGGTGTGTGAGCCTATGTACCCTGTCCCTCCGGTGACAATGACCTTCTTTTTCATCAGAGGCTCCAGTAGGTTAACCACTTCATCTTATTCCTGTATATGCCTTTCAGGTCTACCAGTATGCCTCTTTCATTCAGCAGGTCAAGAAAATACTTCTCATCAAGGGCTAAATATTCCCTGTGAGCGACAGCAGCAATAATTGCATCATATTTTCCTTCAGGCTTCTCCTTCAGAGTGATTCCGTACTCATGTTTTACCTCTTCAGTTGAGGCTCCCGGATCAATAACATCGACCTCCACACCGAAGTCGCGGAGCTCATCGATAACATCAATGACCTTTGAGTTACGTATATCAGTGACATCCTCCTTGAAGGTCATTCCCATTACCAGGGCACGTGCCTCAGTAGGATTCTTATGTGCTGCAATAATTTTCTTGACTGTTTGTTTTCCGGCGTAACGGCCCATGCTGTCATTTGTGAACCTTCCTGAGTCTATCATCTGCGGGTGATAGCCGAGCTCTTTTGCCTTATATGAGAGATAATACGGATCAACCCCTATACAATGCCCACCGACAAGACCCGGGTAGAACTTCAGGAAGTTCCACTTTGTTCCGGCTGCTTCAAGGACTTCATAGGTATTGATACCCATACGGTTAAATATTATTGAGAGCTCATTCATAAAGGCGATGTTTATATCGCGCTGGGTGTTTTCGATTATCTTGGCAGCTTCAGCAACCTTTATAGACGAGGCCCTGTGCACCCCTGCAGTAATGATCAACTCATATATCTTTGCTATGTTCTCAGCTGATTCCGCATCGCAACCGCTTGTTACCTTCACGATTTTGGTCAGAGTATGATTTTTGTCTCCCGGGTTAATACGCTCTGGCGAGAATCCCACCTTGAAATCCTGGGGGCATTTCAGTCCTGACCAGCGTTCCAAAACCGGAAGACAGTCATCTTCGGTACAGCCCGGATAAACGGTTGATTCATAAACAACATAGTCTCCCTTCTTGAGAATCTTACCGACAGTTTCCGATGCTTTAAGTACAGGTGTGAGATCAGGAAGGTTATGTTTGTTTACCGGTGTGGGTACTGCTATTATATGGAACGACGCTTCCCTGAGGTCTTCAGGGTCAGAGGTATATTTTATATCTGTTCCCGAGAATGCTTCAGCTTCAAGTTCATTGCTCGGGTCGATGCCTTTTTTCATGAGTTCCACGCGGTCAGGCCTGATGTCAAAGCCAACAACCTTTATCTTGCGTGCAAACTCAAGTGCAATGGGGAGGCCCACATACCCGAGACCGATAAGAGATAGTTTGGTCTCCTTGTTAATCAATTTGTTATACATGCTATTTTTTAATTAATGGATGATATTCTCCTAAAAGGGGAGATGGTGATGCGTTTCTTATCTGATATACTGTTTCAATGCTTTGCAGGGCATCCTGGATTCCGTAGCCGTTACCAGCCAGTATTTCGCGATATGTCACAGTATGAAGATCAGTAAACCCCTCTGAAAATTCCAGTTCTTCACCATCAACAATTATACTGCGGAATGTCCTTTTTCCTGATTCTCTCACTCCATCCGGGAGGTCATTGCTGTCAATGCTCAGATACCATCTTACTCTTGCCTTCTCAAGCTCAAGGAATCCGGAGGCCTTATCCTTATTCAGGAGGTGAACCTTATTTGAGGCTACCGGCCCGAAGATCCATCCAAGCATATCAAAGAAATGTACGCCGATATTTGTGGCAATCCCTCCGGATTTGTTGATGTCACCTTTCCAAGAGAACTGGTACCAGTTACCGCGGCTGGTAACATATGTGAGGTCGATATCATGAATTTTCCCCGGTGATGCATTTGCTATCCTGTTTCGAAGGGCGATTATTACCGGGTGATATCTCAGTTGCAGGATGTTATATATCCTTCGGCCAGTCTCTTTTTCAATCTCCTGTAATGCATAAATATTCCATGGGTTGAGCACAACAGGTTTTTCACAGATTGCATCTGCATGGTGTCTCAGGGCGAACCTGATATGGGAGTCATGGAGATAGTTAGGTGAGCAAATGCTTACATAATCGAGTTGTACGCCCCATCTTTTAAGTTTATCAATATGCCTGTCGAAACGTTCGAATTCTACAAAGAAGTCACTCTCCGGGAAATAGTTGTCAATCTTGCCGACCGAATCAAAATTGTCAAGGCTGGCAAGGAGACGATTGCCTGTCTCTTTAATGGCTTTCAGGTGGCGTTCGGCTATATATCCTGCAACACCTATCAGGCCAAAATTTTTAGGATTATCACTCATCAGCAAGATTTATGAAGGCATAAAAATACTAAATTATTCTTGTCACAAGCTCCCCGGAAAGCCTGTATTTCTGACCGCTTTCCGGACAAATGGCGACACCTTCATCATCAAATGAGAGTTTATGTCCGTACTCTGAGACCCATCCCGTCTGTCTGCCCGGATTGCCAACCACAAGGGCAAAGGGCTTGACATTCTTTGTTATCACTGCTCCAGCTCCGATCAGTGAGTATTCACCTATTTCATTGCCGCACACTATCGTGGCATTAGCACCTATTGAGGCACCTCTCCTGACTAAAGTTTCGACATACATATCACGCCTTATGACAGCACTACGCGGATTTATGATGTTGGTGAAAACCATTGAAGGGCCCAGGAACACATCATCCTCGCATATCACTCCTGTGTAAATCGACACGTTGTTCTGCACCTTGACATTGTTTCCCAGCTTCACTCCGGGAGATACAACAACATTCTGCCCCAGGTTGCATTTCTCTCCAATGACGGCATCCTTCATTATATGGCTGAAATGCCAGATTTTCGTACCATTTCCAATGGAGCAGCCTTCATCAATCACTGCAGTATCATGTGCAAAAAAATCTCTCTCACTCATCTTAAATCATTTAAATTTTGATCTGATACATTCTGTGATATATCCTAACTGTTCATCATCCATCTCGGTATGCATTGGCAGTGAAAGGACCTGATCGCACAGTGCACGTGTCACCGGGAAGTCATCCGGACTGTATCCGAGATGAGCATATGCCTTTTGCATATGCAGGGGCACGGGGTAGTAAATCATAGAAGGTATTCCTTCGTTCTCAAGACATTCGCGAAGGTTGTTTCTTCTGCCACCAGAGATCCGGAGCGTGTACTGGTGAAATATATGGGAGGAGTTGGCAACCCTCACAGGAATTGTAATCCCCTCAATTGCTGAAAGTTCATTGTCGTAATGCGAGGCAGCCTGTCTTCGTGCCTCATTGAAGGCGTCAAGATGACGCAGTTTGACCCTGAGAATGGCAGCCTGTATTGTGTCGAGCCTCGAGTTGACTCCAACGGTATCGTGGTAATACCTGACCTTCATTCCATGATTGGTAATGCTTCTTATTTGTGCAGCCAGGTTATCATTGTCAGTGAAGAGCGCCCCTCCGTCACCATAGCAGCCGAGATTCTTTGAAGGAAAGAAAGAGGTGCATCCAATTATCCCCATTGTTCCGGCTTTCTTAACAGTTCCGTCAGAAAAACGATATTCTGCTCCGGTTGCCTGGGCAACATCTTCGATAACGTGCAGGTTGTGTTCATGTGCAATCTTCATTACCGGCTCCATATCAGCGCACTGGCCGAAGAGATGAACAGGCACTATGGCCCTGGTTCTGGGTGTGACAGCCTTTTTAAGTGCCTCAATGCTGATATTGAAAGTGTTGATATCAGGTTCAACAAGCACCAGTTTCAGTCCAAGCAGTTCAATCACCTCTGCTGTGGCAATAAATGTGAAGTTTGTTGTAATTACTTCATCCCCTGCTTTAAGTCCTAGAGCCATCATGGCTATCTGAAGAGCGTCAGTGCCGTTTGCGCATGCTACTACGTTGCGAACACCGAGGTATCGTTGAAGTTCCTCCTCAAACAGATGGACATCAGGGCCTTTAATGAAAGCTGTGGAATTTATCACCCCGGAAATGGCATTGTCAATATCAGCTTTAAGTCTCTCATACTGTGACCTAAGGTCAACCATTTCAATCTTTCTCATGGGGCATTTCTTCTCATTCAGGCGAAGATAATATATTTTGCTTTAACCTTTTTTTACTTCCGGAATTCAGTATGATTTCTTAAATTTGTTTATTATTGCGTCTCCATGACGAGAGATATTAGCGGATACTTAAAAGAGCTTCTTTTCAGGCACGATTGTGTGATTATACCGGGGTTTGGTGCATTCATCGGTAATTATATCCCTGCGCGTATTGACCGCAGCGAAGGACTCTTTTATCCTCCCGCAAGAAGGGTAACCTTCAATCGACACCTGACAGGAAATGATGGTCTTCTGATAGGTTATATTTCATCCCGTCTGTGCATTGGTTATGGTGAAGCACGCGATATTGTCAGTGCCTATGCCGAAACACTTCGTCAGGCTATAAATTCCGGTAAAGGTGAAACACTGGAGCATCTCGGCACTTTCTCCCTGAACCGGGAGGGAACAATTATTTTTGAGCCTGACAAAGGAGCAAATTACCTGCTCTCTTCATATGGGCTTACCTCCTTTCACCGGCAGCCTGTCAGTGACTTTGATATCAGAAAGAGAGTTCTTGAAATCAATCATGGACATCAAAACGCACATCCGTCAGTGAGGCGACTGCTGACAAGGGCTGCAGTTGTGATACCTTTGCTTGTTGCTCTTGCCCTGGTGCCTTTCAGTGACCGAATATTCAAGGGCACACTTGAGGAGTCAACTATGAATCCTCTCGCAACTGCTGAGCTCGAGTTTAACAGGTCACAGATCATAGCAGACAGCACACCTGAACAGTCTGAACCTGTTGATGCCATAATCACAGAACAGGCAGAAGAGGTTACCCTGCCTGTGACAGCTGAAACAGCAGAACCTGATGACAACTCCAATCAGGCTGTTGTTACGCCTCAGGGCTACAGGTATATGGTTATTATTGGCAGTTTCAAGGCAGAGAGTAATGCCGGGGTATTAGCTCAGGCACTGCGAGGCAAAGGATTTGATGCCGAGGTTATTGAAGGCCCTGACGGGTTCTCGCGCGTAAGTGCGGCCTCCTCTGCTTCTCTGGGTGAAGCCGAAGTCATACTTAATAACCTCAAACCCTCTTACACCGGAGCGTGGATATACAAGACCAGGTAATCCGATAACCAGAAAAAAATATTCAGAAGCCCTATTTTACAGGGCTTCCGTTTTTTATAGGCTCTTCAGGAACCATAAAGGTCATTTTACCCTCGGCATCTTCGGCAAGCAACACCATTCCCTTTGATTCGATACCTTTTATTTTCCTGGGGGCCAGGTTCATAATAACTGATATATGGCGACCGGGAAGCTCCTCAACAATAAAATGTTCAGCAATGCCTGAAACTATGGTGCGTATGTCAAGGCCTGTGTCTACCTTTAGTTTTACCAGTTTGGTTGTTTTCACGACTTTCTCTGCTTCAATGATAGTAGCCGTACGTATATCCATCCGTGAAAAATCCTCAAAGCTTACATCCTCCTTCTGGGGCAAAGCGACTGGAACGGCTTCTTCATTTGCTTTTCGTGTGGCATGAAGTTTTTTTATCTGCCGCTCAATCTCTTCGTCTTCAACTTTGCTGAACATCAGCTCACCAGACGAGACTTTATGCCCCGGCTTAAGCAGTTTAGCTGTGCCGGCATCATCCCAGTGAAGAGGGGTTATATTGAGCCAACCCCTTAATGTATCCATTGAGAAGGGAAGGAAGGGTTCAAGTATTATGGCCAGGTTTGCAGTTATCTGAAGGGAGATATACATGATTGTCCGCACCCTGTCGGGATCTGTTTTTATGACCTTCCATGGCTCTGTATCAGCCAGGTATTTATTACCGAGACGGGCCAGGTTCATTGCTTCTGCCAGGGCCTGTCTGAATCGGAATGCTTCAATATTGCTTTCAACGCCTGATTTGCAGGCTGCTATTGAGTCAATTGTTGAACGGTCATATTCATTGAGATCTGCAGGAGACGGTACTTCGCCTTTGTAATAGTTATTTGTCAGTACAAGAGTACGGTTGATAAAGTTACCCAGGATGGCTACAAGTTCATTATTGTTTCTTGCCTGATACTCTTTCCAGGTAAAGTCATTGTCTTTTGTCTCAGGAGCACTGGCACAGAGAGCATAGCGGAGAGAATCCTGTTTTCCCGGGAAATCAACCAGGTATTCATGAAGCCAGACTGCCCAGTTCCGTGAGGTCGATATCTTCTCATTCTCAAGGTTAAGAAACTCATTTGCAGGCACATTGTCAGGCAGGATATAGCTCCCTTCTGCCTTCAGCATTGCAGGGAATATAATACAGTGAAACACAATGTTATCCTTTCCGATAAAGTGTATCATTCTTGACTCGGGATCCTTCCAGTATTTCTCCCAGTCAGGTGTCAGCTCCTTAGTTGCGGAGATGTAGCCTATTGGTGCATCAAACCAGACATAGAGCACTTTGCCGTCAGCACCTTCCACCGGGACGGGGACACCCCAGTCGAGGTCGCGGCTCACAGCCCTGGGCTGAAGGCCCTGGTCAAGCCATGATTTACACTGCCCGTAAACATTTGTCTTCCATTCAGTATGCTCTTCAAGGATCCATTTCCTGATCCACTGCTCATATTTATCCAGTGGCAGATACCAGTGAAGCGTTTCCCGCATTACAGGAGCACTGCCGCTAATGGTTGAGCGCGGGTTTTTCAGGTCCGTGGGGCTAAGAGAGGTTCCGCACTTTTCGCACTGATCACCATATGCATTCTCATTACCGCAGTAGGGACAGATACCTGTGATATACCTGTCTGCAAGGAAGCATCCCGCCTCTTCATCGTAATACTGGTTCGTGCTCTTTTCAATGAACTCGCCCTGCTCATATAGTTTGCGGAAGAATTGGCTGGCTGTCTCGTAATGTATTTTGTTTGAAGTCCGTGAATATATGTCGAAGGATATTCCAAAGTCATTGAATGCCTTCTTATTCAGCTCATGGTACCTGTCAACAACCTCCTGGGGAGTAATGCCCTCCTTCCTGGCTTTAAGGGTTATCGGCACGCCGTGCTCATCTGACCCGCAGATAGATATTACATCTGCCCCCCGCATCCTGAGGTATCGGGTATAAATGTCTGACGGAACGTATACTCCGGCAAGATGTCCTATATGTATGGGTCCATTTGCATAGGGGAGGGCTGATGTGACAAGGTGGCGTTTGAACTTCTTCATCTGGCAACACGATCGATTTGTCGATAATAACCCGGCAAAGATAATGATTTTCGGAAACAGCTATGATGTCGCTATGCCTACTGGCCGAAGGAAGTGAGCACCTGCTGCATATAAGTCCGCGATACAGGAAGTGATTCAGGAGGGGAGCTGTCAAGTTCAAGCTGCAAGCCATCCTTTTCGCGTCTGATGAGCTTAACATGTTCAATGTTGACAAGGAAAGAACGATGACATCTTATTATTGACTCCTTATGAAGCTCCTCCTCCATTGCCCTGAGTGTATTTCTCAGCATGAACTTCACTTTCTTTTCATTAGACTGGTACCAGACAGTGACATAATTATCGCTTCCCTGGAGATATAGGATGTCGGATCTTTTAAGTGAAAGACGCAGGATGCCCCTGTCATCTCTGAACGATATCATTGGTTTTTGTCCTGCCGTCTCAGGCATATCAGCCATTCCGGCAAGCATCATCTTTTTGTCATGCCATGAAAAATATAGCCAGAGCACAGAATAGGGAAGGAGCAGAGTGAGGGAGGTGTTTAGCACCGAGATCTGGAGAAGCTCAGGGAAGCTTCGCTGGTCATGCAGGAAGACTTTTTCGTACAAGGTATAAAACAGAGCCATACTTACAATTTCTGCGGCCACCCACAGAAGGTACTGGTAAATCATAAGATCCTTGCCTCGCCGAACGGTATGGTACATAATGATGCGGCTTATTGCCACAACCAGTATACCTGTAAGTATTACCCCGCTTGAATAGATAACCAGCACCGGGGCCGAGACCTCAAACCAGGTCTGAACCCCGAAAGGCTTGTAGAGGTTAATGAACAGCAGGGCAAATGCGGCTGTAAAGATAATGTGCCTGACTATGTTTCCTCTTTCGGTCAGGTATTTCGGAAGCTTCCTGTTCAGGTCGATATTCATTCTTTTTCCTCTGGTAACAAAAGTAGCATTTTTAATGGCCTGACCCCTTTGTCACTCTTCAGACTGCTGTGTAATTCACCCCTGTGGAGGCTCTTTAGCCCCGTATTATTGATTTCCGGCCCAAAGCAGGAGGCGAGATACCATTTTTTTTGATGTTGCACAGTCATTGCTTTTGTTTGCTTAAAAAATGGGCTACACATCACAGGAAAGAGACCTTTCAACATTATTCAGAGGCACCATGCCGGAGGGGTTAATCCCCGGAACAGGCATAAGAGTTGTCAGTGAGGTATTCAGTTCCGGAAATGGATATTCATTTCCTGCTGACAGCCATTTGCCGGGAGCTGTTCTGAGTTTTTTCCTGAACGAAGGGATGTCTCGATCAAACAACAGGTTCAGGTATCATATACTAATTCCTGAGAAGGCCGGGCCGGGGGCAATTATTCTGCTTCATGGTCTTAATGAACGACTGTGGAGCAAATACCTGCAGTGGGGTATCAGACTTGCAACTGACACCTGTAAACCGGTAATATTCTTTCCGATAGCCTATCATATGAACCGTTCTCCCCGCAGCTGGTTTGACAGGCATGCGATGATGCCTGCCGTAGCAGCCCGGACTTCCGAAGAACCTGTACCCCGCCTGGCGTCATTTGTAAATGTTGCCCTTAGCACCCGTATGTCACTCTCCCCTCAGCGGTTCTTCCTTTCCGGATATCAAACCGTATGTGATGTTGCTGACCTGATCGACATCATCAGGAGAGGAGAGCACTCACACATCAGGGATGGGGGAGCTGTTGACCTCTTTGCCTATTCCATAGGCGCCATGCTTGCACAGGTGCTGATGCTTTCGCGCTCTCATATCCTTCCGGACGAAAGTCGCTGTTTTCTCTTCTGCGGAGGAAGTACCCTCAACACCATGAACGGAACCTCCAGATTAATAATGGACAGCCGGGCTTTCGACCGGCTTATAAGTTTTTACATTGACGAGTTTGAGGGTATAATAAAGAGCAGGAGAGACATGTTTACAAGGACTGTGACTGACACATCTGCAGGGGAGGCATTTTTTGCCATGAGCTCACTAACCAGGATGAGAAGTCTTTACGGTCACCCTTTCAGGAAAATGGGTGGAAAAATTAAGGCGGTTACTGTGGAAGGAGATATGGTAATACCCTCTGCAGCTGTATCCTCTGCACTTGATGGTGCTGACTGCGAAGTCTGGAGTGTAGATTATCCCTTCACACATGAAATACCCTTCCCTCTCAGTGGAGACGAGTACACTTACAGTGTTGACAGGACCTTCGACAGGCTCTTCGATACAGCGGCCTCGTTTTTCTCCTGAAGCGAACTTCATTCCACGGGTGGCAGTAATTGCCGGGCGTGAAATAAAAAGTGTATTTTTGATTCTGTCATATAATACATTTACGGATGAAGCAATTAATTATTCCGCCATACCTTGCAAAGGGTGATCGCATTGCCATAGTCTCTCCATCGGGTGTCATCGAGAAGGAGGTGGTTATGAAGGCAGCGAAGATGCTTACTGGCGAGGGATTTGATGTTGTGATCGGTGATAACGTATTTAACCAGAGCGGATGTTTTGCCGGCACAGATAATGAACGTCTTTATGATCTTCAGAAGGCAACTGATGATCACTCAGTGAAGGCGGTTTTCTGCTCCCGCGGCGGCTACGGGGTTTCAAGGATAATTGACAGGGTTGACTTCACCGGACTGAGAAAACATCCGAAATGGTATGTCGGATTCAGTGACATAACCGTGCTGCATCTATGGCTAAACAAGATATGTGGAGTAATTTCCTTACACGCCGAGATGCCACTGAATTATTCAAACCCTAAAAAAACACCGGAGAGCTTTACATCTGTAATGCAAGCCCTGAGGGGAGAGCCGGAAGCGATAGCATGGAAGAGTTCGCACGATGCTGATTTTACCGTTGAAGGAGCTGTCACCGGAGGTAATCTCTCATTGATATATAGCCTCACCGGAACTCCGGGTGAGCCTGATACCGATGGCACAATACTATTCATCGAGGAGGTGGGAGAATACTACTATCATCTTGACCGTATGCTTACATCGCTGCGTCTCACAGGAAGACTGAGAAACCTTGCTGCACTCGTGGTTGGAGGAATGGAGAAGATTGAACAGGGGAGCATAATACACAATAAGAGTACAGAAGAGATAGTACTGGATATTGTCGGGCATTACAATTACCCGGTTCTGTTCAACTTTCCGGCAGGACACATAAGTGACAACAGGGCCATCTATATAGGACGCAAGGCCAGGGTCACCCAGAGTGGGCTGGAGGCCTCTCTGACCTGGCTCTGATTGTCAGAATGCTGCCAGCAGCAGGCTGATATCTTTTGAGAGAATACCGAATTTCTGACCAAGCATTTCATTGGTTAATATGCCGTTGTAAACATAAACACCACTGCGGAGGCCGTTATTGAATTTTAGCATAGGTGTTATCCCTCCGGCGTCTGCTATGTCCTGCATGAGTGGTCTGAAGACGTTGCTCAGCGCAATGGAGGCTGTTTTTGGCACCCTTGACGGCAGGTTCCATGCAGAGTAATGAATCACGCCATGCTTTTCGTAAGTCGGATCCTTGATGGCCCTGCATTCAGTTGTTTCAACGCATCCGCCACTGTCAACACTCAGGTCAACAATGACAGAGCCCCGTTTCATCCCCTGCACCATCTCTTCGGTTACAAAGAAAGATGAGCTGAGGTCATCAGCGGCCAGCGCACCTATTAGGACATCGGCCGATTTCATGGCTTTCTTAAGTACCTGGGGGTGGAATGTTGAAGTATATAATCTTTGTCCTAACAGATTCTGGAAATTCCTGAGCCGGTGGACAGAGCTGTCAAATACCTTTACGATAGCACCCAGCCCCAAGGCAGCACGGGCAGCATATTCACCTGCGGTGTTGGCCCCTATTATTATCACCTCCGTTGGAGTCACCCCGGTCACACCTCCAAGCATCACCCCCTTGCCACCGGTGGTATTACTCAGATATTCGGATGCCAGAAGGACAGATGTTATGCCGCTTATCTCGCTCATTGTTTCAACGATAGGGAAAACACCGTCAGTGTCCCTTATCTTCTCGCAAGCAAGGGCAGTGATACGTTTACGCATCATCATCGAGAGAGTTTCCTCATCCATGGTTGCTGCATTCATGAATGAGATGACAACCTGATTGCCCTTTAGCAGGCCAGCCTCCTTTTTGTTAAAAGGGGCTATCTTTACCACCATGTCACACTCATACACTTTCTGGGTTGTATCAGCCACTATTGCCCCGTTGTCACTGTAATCATTGTCACCGAAGCTGGCTCCCTGTCCGGCAGTAGGTTCAATAAAAACCTCGTTGCCGGCATCTGTCAGTATCCTGACGGCCTCCGGAGTGAGAGCAATGCGCTTCTCATTATCACGTATGTCACGTGGCATTCCTATTGTCATCTGCCGCCTGCTTACCACCTTTTCAATCTGCTCTTCCCTTGGCATGAAGGCATTCCTGGCCTGTTCACTCATCTCCTGGTATTTTTATTGTAAGAACGGAATAATCACAATCATCTGACCAAAATTAAGATTTTAATCGGAGAGAGAAAAAGAGGAAGCGGATTATTCAGAGTGAATGAAGACCTTAATGAGCCTGAAGCTCTTCAATGACCCTTCTGCCGCCAGGCAAGACTGTTACAGAAAGTTTCAATGTCTCGGGAGGAAGAAGAGGCTCAATCAGTTCTGGCCACTCCATGAAACAGGGAGAGGCGGAGTCAAAATATTCCTCAATTCCAAAATCAAGAACCTCAGAGAGTTTTTTAATCCTGTAGAAATCAAAATGGAAGACAGGAAGGTCACCAGGTCTGGCGTATTCATTTATAAGAGTGAATGTTGGGCTTGTCACAGTATCAGTAACTCCCATCTCCCGGCAGATTGCCTTGATGATAGTTGTTTTTCCGGAGCCCATCTGACCGTAAAATGCAAAGATGCGCCGCCCTGCCGTCTCCTCCAGAAAATGCTTTGCCGCCTCCTTTAGTCTGCTTTTATCTGATATGATAATTTTCATTCTGAAAAAATATTTTTTATACCGGCTCAAGATAGACAAGTGGCAGGAGCATCTCCTGTAATGATATGCCTCCGTGCTGAAGTGAATCACGATAGTATGTCACAATCTGGTTGTAGTTTTTCGGATAGACCAGAAAATCATTGGCATAAGCAAAGATATATCTGGAGGTGATGTTACCCATTGGTAGTCCGGCTTTTATCGGTGAGGCTATCTCAAATACCTCCCGCGGATTATAGTCAAGGTTTCTTCCTGTCTTGTAGCGAAGGTTCATGGAAGTCTGCCTGTCTCCTACAACCTTTACCGGCTTCTGCACTCTGATGGAGCCGTGATCTGTTGTGATCACAATCCTTGCCCCCCGGGCCGCTACTGTCCTGAGCAGCTCAAGAAGAGGTGAGTGAATGAACCATGAATGGGTTAGTGAGAGCCATGATGCCTCGTCACCGGTCATATCACGGATCACATTTATGTCAGTTCGGGCATGACTGAGAAGGTCAACAAAGTTATAAACCAGAACATTCAGATCATTTGCAAGAAGTTGAGTAAGCTTATCATTCAGGTTTCTTCCTTCCGCTTCGGAGGAGATTTTATAATAGCTCCACCGGCAGTTAATGCCATAGCGCTGCATCTGCCTCTCAATAAGTTTCTCCTCGAACATATTCTTACCCTCTTCCTCGCTGTCATTTATCCAGTATTCAGGTATTGATTCGCTTATTGCCGACGGCATCATTCCGGCAAAGAGAGAATTCCTGGAATATTGTGTTGCAGTAGGGAGGATACTCATATAAAGTTCCTCTTTGACGGTTCTCAATATTGATCCAAGGTCCATGGCAATTGTCTGCCACTGGTCCAGTCGCATGTTGTCAACAGTTATGAAGAAGAGAGGAGAGCCTTTCTTTATCAGAGGGAATATTCGTTTAGACATCACAGCGGGAGACAGCAGAGGTTTTTCTTCTGAAGCGGTGGAGATCCAGTCTGTATAGTTTCTGGATACATACCTGCCAAATGCCCTGTTAGCATCTGACTCCTGCATCTTAAGAACTTCCCTCATGCCGGTATCTGCAGACCTTATCAGTTCCCCCTGCCAGAAGACAAGTCTGCGATAGAGATCGCACCACTGGTCGAATGTGTCAGCCGCGGAGATCATCGCTGCAATTGAGCCAAACTCCTCTCTGAAGACTGAAGTGGTCTGCCGCGATACTATATCATCAGTGTCAAGGATCTTCTTTAGAGTAAGCAATATTTGTTGCGGCTTTACAGGCTTTATAAGATAATCAGCTATCTGTGAGCCAATTGCGGCGTCCATGATCTCCTCCTCCTCACTCTTTGTTATCATTACGACAGGGATGGATGGCCGGACAGCCTTTATGCGCCGTAGTGTTTCAATGCCACTGAGACCCGGCATATGTTCATCAAGAAAGACGATATCATAAGGTTTCTCCCTGAGCATTCTCAGAGCGTCATTTCCTGAAGGTGAGGTATCTGTATCAAATCCCTTCTCGGTAAGGAAAAGGATATGCGGTCTCAGCACCCCGATCTCATCATCAACCCACAATATTCTAACCTTTCTCATCTTATAGATTCAAGCCTACCTTGCCATTTTATAAGCATTCTCATAGAAGATCCTGTATCTTGAAATGTTCTTGTCCTGCCTGAACCTGTCAAGGTTCAGCGTGCTGATAATGAACACCGAAAATGTTGTCCGGGAAGCTTCTCTTATTGCCTCTGCGGGGTTGAACACACCCATCCAGGCTTCAGCCTCAGCAGAATTCTGGAATACTCCAATGGTGAGTAGGATAAATTCTTTCTCTGCAATGCCCTCGGTGCGGTAGTTTTTGTCAGAGAAGTTATCAATATTAAAGTTTATGATGTCAAAGGTAATCTGGTTGAGGTTTACCTGCAGGTTATCTGTGATGATCATGACGAAATGAGGCTGCGTTGTATCAGCCTTATAAATTTCCTCGGCTATGCGTGTATCTTCGGCTACCTTCAATTCCGGCATTTCTCTCTTAAGAAATTCATTTATCTCGGAAGCACGGATGCCCTCAGGTGTGCCGGGATATCTGGCAATCAGGCTGTCAAGTTTTTCCTTATAGGCTATTTCTCCGCTTAAAGCACCTGCAATCATTGCGTCAAGAAGCATGAACTTTGGGGTCAGTTCATTATCGGGGTAGAGAGTGATTGCTTCGCTGCACAATAAACCTGCTTCCATGTAGCGCCCTGCTGAGAATGACTCATAAGCGGATTCATAATTTTTCTGTGCCCTGGAAGCTATCTCCTGTTGTTTCCTGACATAGTCAGGGTCTGACAGTATCATGGCGTATTCCGTATCAGGGAAGTCTGAGATAAGCATTGATCTGTGCATCTCAGCCCTTGACGGGTCGGGTTGGATTAGCAGGCGGTATAGTTCATACAGTGCTTCCGCCCTTGTGATGTCTGATCCCCCTTTCAGTGATGCTGCCTCGAATGATTCGGCTGCCATTAATGTGTCATTCAGTCGTGATGCAAGTATCTTTCCTTCAGCGAGGAGTGCATCAGCGCTTTTTTGAAATGAGATATTCATCAGGGAGTCTGACAGAGGAAGGTTGGCGAGATAATACTCTTTGCTTCGTTCCGGAGCTGCATCTCCCGGCTTGTCTGTCTTTGCTTCCTCTCCGTTCTCCGCTGGTGCGGTTGGCATTACGGCGAGCCGGGTTCTGTTTGATCTTCTCCAGTTGTCTTCCAGTCTTCGTTCGCCCCAGCGCCGGCGGAATTCTGTCCGGCCATATGTTAAGGCTGCCTGGTTGTAGAAATACCACCCTCCCTCAGCTGCAACCGTACCCATATTTCGTTGTTCGTTTTCATAATACTGACCCATATTATACCTGTCACCTCCGTCATCCTGCCGGGCCATTGCCTGCCCCTCCTCAAAGCTTCGGATAAGGCCTGCAATATGCGCATCACGTTCTGCCTCAGTCATCAGGGCAACACGCCTGAGGCTGTCTTCCATGACTACAATGCTGTGGTAGCCGGCATATTCACCCAGATCAGAAGCACGCCGGCTTAAGGATTCATAGTCAGGGAACCTGCTGTCAATATTGTAGATGGCACTGTCATAGTAAAAGTATGCCATCATATACTGAGGTTTTGAATAGTAATAATTACCGAGGGCAAGATATGACCTTGCTTTCTGGCGGTTATTGATGGTGCTTGACCTTATCGATTCAGCCCAGAGCGCAATTGCCTCATTATTATTTCCCTTGCGGTTCTCGAGCTCACCAAGGGCATAATAGATCTGATCAAGATAATCCTTGTTCCTCGAGTCGCGTAGCATCTTTCGCAATGACCTGGTCAGGTCTTCGTAGTCTTCATCTGAAATGTCAGTTACCCCGGCAAGATTTATACCGGCGGCGAACTCAAGGTCATAGGGAGGATTCATTCTGAGGACCTCACGGAAATAGCGTGTCGACAGTGTGTTGTCTCCGGCTGCTTCACAGGCTTGTGCAAGCAGGTAGGTCAGACGAACTCTTGTATGTTTGTCACCGCTGGTTTCTATTGTCTTAGCCAGGGGGCTGATAGCATCATTGTACCGTTTCTGTCGCAGGGCTATGTCAGCTTCAGTGGAGTAGAGCATTGACTGAAGTGCACGAGATGATTCTTCAAGTCCGTTCAGCCCTTGTAGCAAACGTGAAGCTTCCGTGTAATTACGATCCTCGGTCTGCAGTCGCGCGAGCCAGATATTCGCCTCACTGATGATGTCCTTATCGGTTGTTATGCTGATTGAGTAAGAAAATGCAGATCGTGCCGCACCGTAGTTTTTCTGGTAGACATATGCCTTTGCCATCAGCAGGTATGCGTCATCAACCCACTCATTATATTCCCGGCGGTTGTAGAACTCATCGTTGCGGGAGTTTCTCTTTCCGCGATCCGACTCATCGGGACGTGCGGTTATCGAATAGAGTGAGATCACCTTACTGGCTTTCTGGATTGCCCGCTCCATGTCTGAGGCAGAAGCCTGGGTTGATTCAGGAGTTGTATAAAGAAAGACAGGAAGCATAGTGCTGTAATCGTCGCGATGTGAGGCCTTTACTTTTGCAATGCCTGCCTTGTATGCTTCATTGCCATTGAAATAGACATTGTATTTCGCGATCAGGGAATTATAGAACCTGCTGGCACCGGTATTCTTTTCAACAGAGCAACCGGTAATCAGTGCGGTCAGCACCAGAGTCATTGCGACATGATATAATGAGAACCTGAATCTCAAGAATTACGGTTTATACTATAACTGCACAGGTCAGCTAAAAGTATTCAAAGGTAAGAAAAAGAGGTTAAAAAGAGCGAGGTCCCTTATCCTGCCCGGAGGCAGCTCATTTCACCACAACCCGCTTTGTTGGAGCCATCTCTGCATTACGTTTTCCGATATGTCTTACAATCTCATCAGCCAGGTTCAGGAAGGCGGTACCCGTCTCGTTATCTTTAAGGGCAGAGGGAGTACCGGCATCACCTCCATCACAGATACTCTCAACTATGGGTATCTGACCAAGAAGGTCCACTCCTGTCTCGGCGGCAAGTCTGCTGCCTCCCTCCTTGCCGAATATATAGTAGCGTCTTCCTGGTAGCTCAGGTGCAACAAAGTATGCCATGTTTTCAACCAGGCCCAATACAGGTACATTTATCGAATCGCTCCTGAACATAGCTATTCCTTTGCGGGCATCGGCAAGGGCAACTTCCTGAGGTGTTGTGACAACCACTGCGCCCGTAACCGGAACCTCTTGTACCAGTGTAAGATGAATATCACTTGTTCCGGGAGGAAGGTCAAAAATCAGATAGTCAAGTTCTCCCCAGTCTCCCTGTGTTATTAACTGCTTGAGAAAACTGCTGGCCATGGGTCCGCGCCAGATAACAGCCTCACTCTCCTTTACAAAAAAACCAATCGATAAGATACTGACGCCATATTTCTTCATTGGAATGATCAGATCTTTATTGCTTTCCCTTGTAACCTCAGGCTTGTAATCCTCAGCATTGAACATTTTCGGAACCGAAGGGCCAAAGATATCGGCATCGAGAAGACCTGTGGCATATCCTTTGCGCGCCAGTGCAACAGCCAGGTTGACAGCTATCGTTGACTTGCCCACACCACCTTTACCCGACGAAACGGCAATAATATTTCTTACTCCGGGAAGTACTTCCCGTTTTGGAGCTTCAGCCTTTCCTACCACTGTTCTGGGTTTTACATCAATAGCAGAGATAACAGCCTCCGAACCGAGTGTATCCTTTAATGCTCTGACACAGCTGCTCCTGATTGATGACAGAAAAGGGTCATTTGATCTCTCAGGCGTTAGCAGGATTTTTATCCCCTCACCGGTTATTGTAACATCACTTACTATTCCGAGAGCAACAATATCTGAACCCTTTTCGGGGTGTTTGACCTGCCTTAGTGCGGAAATCACATCATCTCTTGTAAAATTGGCCATGACTTTATATTTCTTGTTCCTTAATATTATAGGGTTAACGAAATGTGACAATTAAAGTTCAGTCATCGGGTCCCAGAATTTCTCCGTGAAATCCACCACTCTGTCATCTACAACAGAGAAGCCCTCGTTTTCCAGCAACTGCTGCATTGTGGTTGAGTTGCCGAAGTGGTGTTTTCCCGTCAGCATTCCATTACGATTCACAACACGGTGAGCAGGAATAAATTCAGGATTGCAGTGTGAGGAATTCAGAGCCCACCCAACCATTCTGGCAGAACCGGCTGTCCCGAGATATCTGGCAATGGCACCATATGAGGTGATACGGCCGTAGGGCACCAGGCGGGTCACATCATAAACCCTGCTGAAGAAGCCCTCATTTCGTCCTTCACGGATTGATGATCTCTTTGTCATTTGGCAGTCTGAAGGCTAAATATTTAATCGGAATACCCTGTTCAAGGAATTTCTCTTCATAGTAGGTTCTGATCGACAACAGAGGATCATCAGGGAACTGGTTGTAAAGGTCAGATGATGACCTGACTATCTCAAGGTGATTAGCTTTAATGACAGAGAGAGCATAGTCAAAGAGCTCCCTGTTGTCGGTCTTGAGATGAATTATACCGTTGTGGTTAAGTAATTTTCTGTACAGATTCAGAAAGAACGGGCCGGGCAGTCTCTTTTTCTCACGCTTCCGTTTTGGCTGAGGATCAGGGAAGGTGATCCATATTTCATCTACTTCCGCGGGAGCAAAGAAAGACTCTATGAACTCAATTCTAGTACGTAGAAAGGAGGCATTAGGGAGGCTCTTAAAATATGAATCCCGTGCTCCTTTCCAAATCCGTGCACCCTTTATGTCAATGCCGATAAAATTCTTTTCAGGAAATTTCTCTGCAAGACCGACAGTATATTCCCCCTTGCCGCAACCGAGCTCTAGAATTATGGGTTTGTCATTGCCGAACCATTTCTTGTGCCAGTTGCCCTTAAGGTCATGATTATTTTTAAAAACTTCGCTGAATGAAGGTTCCACTACGTTGTTGAAGCCCTTCATCTCACTCCACCGTGCCAGCTTGTTCTTGCCCAAAATCCTGCTGATTAAGAGACTATTTCCCGTGGGATATTCTCATTCCCAGGTCATAGATACCTGTGAGGATTGTATCTCTCATGCCGTGGACAATCTGGAAATGGTACTCGCCATTTTCAGGGAAATAGACATTAGATTTATAAGGAATGATTACTTCCCGGAGGTCTCCCGCGCCTT
>JALOMO010000030.1 GCA_025455395.1 Bacteroidales bacterium | reverse complement strand
GAGGTTCTGTTCTACCGGGAAGAGCTTGAAAAAAACAGTATGAGGATCTATCATCCTGGTAAATAGCCAGTAAAGAAGGGGGTTGTCATACCCGGCTATTAGCATCGGATCCCTCCGGGAAAACCTTTTCGTAAGGCCGGTCAGGGCCTTTTGACATATTTTATAAAAAGATAATTTTGTCTTTTTATAATATGTCAATATATTTGCCCCTGTATTTTATTCATATTTGATGATCATCCTTAACGCGGACAATAAAAGCGGGGAAAATGCAAGAGCCCTTTCAAATGATGCCAGTAACAAAAAGAGTATCTGGAAAAAACTGCACAGGTGGCCCGGTCTGATAATCTCTTTCATCCTTTTATACTACGGCATCACCGGCATCTTCATGAATCACCGGGAGCTCTTTTCAGGAATAGACCTGAAAAGGAGAATACTGCCTGAAGAATACTCATATAAAAACTGGAATAATGCCTCACTCAAAGGTAACCTCATTGTCAATAATGACAGTATACTCATCTGGGGCACTATTGGAGTATGGTCAACCGATTCCGCCTTCACTGAATTTGTTCCCTTAAATGCGGGATTCCCGAAAGGAACGGATAACCGCAGGATAGCTGACCTGCACCGGACAGCTGGTGGTTATTTATACTCTGCCACACTCTTCGGGCTGTATGCCTGGGATGGTGAAACGAGCAGGTGGGTTAAAATTGCCGGCAAGAAGAACGACAGGAGGTTCACCGCCATCGAGAGCAGAGGAGACACACTTTATGCGCTGAGCCGTTCACTTCTCTACACTGGCATATCACATGGAGCAAATACGATACTCACAGCCATGGAACTGGAGGCTCCAAAGGGCTATACTTACAGAACAGGCCTCTTCGAGACTATCTGGCAGTTTCATTCAGGTGAGATATTTGGCCTTCCGGGGAAACTGTTTGTCGACCTTCTGGGACTGATTACAATCTTCCTGTCGGTGACCGGCATAATCTATTTTTTCTTTCCTGACATTATCAAAAGAAGGATGAAGAAAAACAGGGATGCCGCCAGGCTTGTCTCAATAAGCAGATGGTCACTTAAATGGCATAACAAGGCAGGAGAATGGTTCTTCGCATTCCTCATCCTTCTTTACTTCTCGGGCATCTTCCTGCGTCCCCCTCTGCTGATAGCAATTGCCGAGGCCAAGGTAAAACCGATAAGGTTCTCGCACCTTGACCAGCCAAATCCGTGGTATGACAAGCTCAGGGATCTGGTCTATGATAATGAAAGAGGTCTATTCATGCTCTCAACACTTGACGGCATGTACAGCCTGAAGGATTTCACGAGTAAGCCTGAGGCATGCATGATCCAGCCCCCTGTAAGCGTTATGGGCATCAACATTTTCGAACCGTTTGGTGAGGATTCCTACTTAGTAGGTTCATTCAGCGGGATCTTCCTGTGGCACCCTGACAATCCGCATATCTACGATTATGCCAGGGGCAGACTGTGGCAGGGTGAGCCTGCAGGCAGGCCTGTGGGTGAATTCAAGGTAAGCGGGATGATAACCGACCTTCACGGAAGAAAATATATGGCTGACTATGACCTGGGCCTGATAGCCCTGCACCATGACGGTACCGCTTGCCGGGCTTACCGGAGTGACTGTTGTGACGGCAGGCTATCTGCTCTGGCGCAGGAAATACAGAAATCCCGTCAAGAAAGTGCGTAAGCAATAATCTTCTCCGTTACCGTTTTTTTGACCAACTTTGCGGCATCCCGTTATCCTGATTGCACAAAGGGAAAAACATCAGATATGAGAACCGGTCAACCAAATAAAAATGAGTCTGTCCTAAATGTAAAGGAAGAGATCATCCTTATGCAATTCCTTCTTCAGAATCTGAAACATAAAAGCCGCGATAATGTCAAATCACTTCTACGCAATAAAAAAGTTCTGGTTAATGAATTGATTATAACTCAGTTCAATCACCCCCTCAGGCCCGGTGACCGGGTGGAAATCAAGTGGGAAACGGCAGTCGAGGGAAGTATAAACCGGAATCTGAGCATTCTTTATGAGGATGATCACCTTATTGTAATCGACAAGCATGCCGGACTTCTTACAATTGCTACTGATAAGGAGAAGGACCGTACTGCATATACGATGCTAAGCACTCACGTCAAGCTTCAGAACCCGGCAAACAGGATTTTTATCGTTCACCGTCTTGACCGTGATACATCAGGGGTGATGATGTTTGCCAAAAACGAGAAGGTACAGTCAATAATGCAGAGTGAATGGAAGGATAGGGTAAAGGAGCGTACATACATAGCAGTGGTGGAGGGCAAAGTTGAAGAACCTGAAGGAAAGATAAGCTCTTATATCTATGAAAGTAAGTCGCTTGTTATGCATTCAAGCCAGAATCCCGAAAAGGGTGAGCTCGCAGTAACACGATTCAGAACACTGAAGAGCAACAATGATTTTTCATTGCTGGAGATAAACCTTGAAACGGGGAAAAAGAACCAGATCAGGATACATATGCAGGAGATAGGTCACAGTATTGCCGGTGACAGGAAGTACGGAGCTTCAGGTAATCCTATCGGACGGCTGGGGTTGCATGCCAGTGTACTGGCTTTCGTCCATCCGGTCACAGGCAAGGATATGCGCTTTGAACTCAAGGCCCCGGCTAAGTTCCGAAGGCTTTGCTGATACTCAGAACGGCCAGAAACTATTATCATACCAGACCTGTTCACGCAGGTCTTTATCTATTCTCATAAGCCATTTGTGATGTCCCCTCTCCCACTCGGCCAGCATGCTGTATGTCTCTTTTTCGTTTTCATCAGTTGCTGTCTCAGCACGGCTGGCATAAAGGTTCACCGCCCTTGTCTCAAAGTCCATGGCAGCACCAATTGCAGCAGCCTCAAAGCTTGCCGCGCCGATCTGCTTCTTCATTTCAGATGAGAGTACCTGCATGGCAACCTCTTCCGACGGGTCTTCAGTGTGCGGAGCGTTCACCGTAAATGAATTGTGCTTCTGATAATGTGAGAACTGCTTCGAGAGAAAAGCAATATGCTGGTCTTCCTCTTCGGCCATCATTGTAAAGACCTTCCTGACGGCGTCGCTGGTTGTTTCGGCGGCGATCTTTGAGTAAAAGGCTTTGCCTCTCTGCTCAAGCAGAATAGCTTCCTTCAGAATATCTGTTGTACTTTTCTTTTCCATGCTTGATTTTTTTAATCCGTTTTGTCTGCTACTGGTTATCCAATAACAACAGGCGCTGCGGTTTGTTCGGGGAAAAATCAGTCAGTGCTAGAACGATTGCATTTCGTACAGTTTCCGGTAGATACCGTTCTCTATGGTGACGAGTTCATCATGCTTTCCGGCTTCTACTATCTGCCCGTCTTCAATAACAACTATCAGATCGGCGTGCTGCACCGTTGAGAGCCTGTGTGCGATTATTACTGACGTTCTGTTTTCCATGAGTCTTACCATTGCATCCTGAACCAGCCTTTCTGACTCGGTATCAAGGGCTGAAGTGGCCTCATCGAGTATGAGTATTGGCGGATTGGCCATGACAGCCCGGGCGATGCTTATTCTCTGGCGCTGGCCTCCGCTGAGCTTGTTTCCTCCCTCTCCCACAATGCTCTCATAGCCCTCTTCGGTGCTGATCACAAAGCTGTGTGCATTGGCTATCTCAGCCGCACGCATCACACCCTCTCTGTCACCAGTCTCAACCCCGAATGCGATATTGTTACTGAAAGTGTCATTGAACAGAATAGCCTGCTGGCTGACTATGCCCATCAGGTGGCGCAGATCCTTTACCGCCACATCCCTGATATCTATTCCGTCTATCAGAACAGTACCCCTGTCAGGGTCGATGAAACGCGGTATGAGGTCAACCAGTGTCGATTTGCCTCCTCCTGACCGTCCGACGATAGCAACCGTCTGCCCTTTCTTTATTGTAAGACTGATATCTTTCAGAACAGGCTCGCTGTTATAGGCAAACCATACGTTCCTGAACTCAATGCTCTCTCTGAACTCTTTCAGCCTTATGGCATCAGGTTTTTCAGTTATTGTCTCCTCAGCTTCCAGAACCTGGTTTATCCTGTCTATTGATGCCATACCTTTCTGTATGTTAAACCATGCCTGCGAGATAGCCTTTGCCGGATGAATTATCTGAGAGAATACCACAACGAATGCAATCAGCCTGTCAGGTGACATGTTCCCTGTTCCTTTCAGGGCCAGCGATCCTCCGTAATATATCAGCACCAGGAGTACCAGGGTAGAAAGGAATTCGCTGACCGGATGTGCCAGGTAGGCCTTTCGCACCACCCTGCGAAAGATCTTTGTGTATCTCTCATTGGCCTCTCCGAACTGCTTTGACATCTTGTGTTCGGCATTGAAGCCCTTGACAATGCGGAGACCCGACAGTGTCTCCTCAAGAACTGACAGAAGCCTCCCCAGGTTTTGCTGACCCTTGAAAGAGGAACTTTTAAGCGAGCGACTGATCCTGGCAACAAGCCACGCACTGACAGGAAGAAGCAGGAAGGCAAAAAGTGTCAGTTGGGGGCTGTTGATGATCAGATATGTAATGAATATCAGTACGGTGAATGGGTCACGGAACATAAATGAGAGGGATGACACCACCGAAATCTCAATCTCCTGGACATCATTTGACATCCGGGTCATGATGTCTCCCTTGCGGGCCTCTGAAAAAAATGAGAGCGGAAGCCTGAGAACCTTATCATAGAGCTTCCTCCTGACATCTCTAACCGTCCCTGACCTTATTCCTGCCATGCAGCTGTTGGCAAGAAAGACCAGCAGATTCTTCATAAAACTTGTAAAGGCCAGAATGATCAGCACAAAAACTAGCGTTCTTGTGGCTCCATATTGTTCGATTGAGCTTGAGAAGAGCCAGCCTGCATAATCTCCTACCCATTCAGCAGAAAAACTGAATGACCCGGGATCGGCAGCCGGTTCAACCCTGTTGAATAAAATCTGCAGGAAAGGTATTACCAGGGTGAAGGTGAACAGCGCAAAGAAAGCACTCAGTACATTATATAATATGTTCTTAAGGGCCAGCCACTTATATGGCTTAAGATATTGAAAAAGGATCCTGATGCTCTTCATTTTCTCAGAAACCGGTATAATTGAACGGGGTGACTGCCTTCATCTCCTCTTTCACCGAGTCACTTACCTCAAGAGTCTCTATGAATCTGCCGATGGCATCGCTTGTGATCTTCTCATTAGTTCTGGTGAGTGCCAGCAGCGCCTCGTAGGGTTTTGGAAAGCCTTCCCTGCGTAAAATGGTCTGTAATGCCTCAGCAACCACAACCCAGTTGTCGTCCAGGTCGGCCTTGATCTTTTCCTGATTTATAAGAAGCTTTGACAATCCCTTTCTCACCGATTTCCAGGCTATTAGGGTATGCGCCATTGCCACACCGGTGTTTCGTATGACTGTCGAATCGGTCAGGTCACGCTGCAATCGTGACACAGGTAGTTTTGCCGACAGGTGGCTGAAAAGAGCATTAGCTATTCCGAGATTACCCTCTCCGTTCTCGAAGTCGATAGGGTTAACCTTGTGAGGCATAGCTGATGAGCCTATCTCACCACTTATTATCGTTTGTTTAAAGTAGTCGAGTGATATGTATGACCAGAAATCCCTTGAGAGGTCAATCATAATTGTGTTTATCCTTGCTATTGTGTCAAACAGTCCTGCAAGCCCGTCATAGTGTTCAATCTGTGTAGTTGTCTGCTGTCTCCGGAGACCCAGGTTTTCACTTAACAATCTGTTTGAGAAGCTGACCCAGTCTATTTCTGGATAGGCAACTTTGTGAGCATTCAGGTTCCCTGTTGCTCCCCCGAATTTTCCGCTGTAATCCGTTCCTTTCAGGATAGCAATCTGTGTGTCAAGCCTCTCCCTGAAGACAGCGATCTCCTTTCCCAGCCTTGTCGGTGTGGCCGGCTGCCCGTGAGTGCGTGCAAGCATCGGAACATCTGCCCATTCATCCGCCATCCGTTCAAGAATATCACGTAGTGATACAAGGGCTGGTACCATGACCTCCTTTACAGAATCCCTTATAGCCATCGGGAAGGCAGTGTTGTTTATATCCTGTGAGGTGAGTCCGAAATGTACAAATTCAGACCACTGATGAAGACCCAATGCAGTTACCTTGTCTTTAATAAAATATTCAATGGCTTTGACATCATGATTGGTAACAGCTTCAGAGGCTTTTATCTGATCAGCATCTTTTTCGGAGAACTCTGTGAAAAGTTTTCGCAAACTCCTGTCCATACCTTCAGGAAAACTTGCGAACTGCTTAATGCCCGCATGCGAAAGAGCAATGAAATACTCTATCTCTGTAAGTACGCGGTACCGCATCAGGCCAAATTCAGAATAGAAGGGTACAAGCTCCGTTACTCTCTCTCCGTAACGGCCATCAACAGGGGAAATTGCCTTTAAACGGTCCATATTATGAGCTCCTCATGAGGATTATATGATGGCATTAAAAAACAAAAATACTATTTTGTACTGGTGTAAAAAAATTGAACCTTTGTATTTCTTCAGCATTTCGTAGAGGGGCAATGAAAAAGATCAGGGTTTCAGCAGTCAAGTATATTAACAGCTATCCGTTCATGATAGGCCTGCGTGACGGGGAAGTGGCCTCCATGATTGAGCTTGAGGTGTGTCATCCTTCTGAGTGTGCCGACAGGCTGATTACAGGTGCTTCGGACATAGGACTCATACCCGTTGCCATGATAGCCTCAATGAAGGAATATCATATTATCAGCGATTACTGCCTCAGCACTCTTGGAGAAGTACGCACTGTACTGCTTGTAAGTAACACTCCGTTTGAAAAGGTAAGGAAGATCTACCTCGACTACCGGTCAAGAAGCTCGGTGGCGCTCTGCAGGATCCTTGCCGCGAAAGCGTGGAAAAGGGAGTTTCAATGGTTGCCTGCACCCGAAGATTTTGATATTACCGCAATGACTCCGGGTGAGGCAGCTGTAATGATCGGAGACCGTTGTTTTGAGTATGCAAAATGCTTTGCCCACAAGACCGACCTCGGACTCGAGTGGAAAAAACTCACAGGGCTTCCCTTTGTATTTGCCTGCTGGGTGTCATCCACACAATTACCTGAAGAGTTTATTACACTTTTCAACAAAGCTCTCAAAGAAGGCATCGACAGGAAAAATGAGGCTGTTGCACTACTAACAGATGATGCTGTAGCCACTCCTGCAGAGGTGATCGATTATCTTAACAACAATATTGATTTTCACCTGGATAAGACAAAAAAAGTGGCACTATCAAGATTTATAGGTTACATCAATGAACTAAAGCTAATCACATGAATAAACTGTTCTCATCGCTTATTCTAATTGTTATTATTTCACTTCAGCCTTTCGGTAATGCCAATGCCCGGGAGGCCACTGACACAACCACACTGGTATATCTCTGCAAGGTAGACAAGATGATCGCCGCCCCCCTGTGGCGAAGCGTGAAAAAAAGCTTTGATCAGGCTGACAGTCTCAATGCTGACTACATCCTGATACATATGAACACTTATGGAGGACAGGTAGATATAGCCGATTCTATCCGTACCCTGATCCTGAATTATCACATTCCTGTGCTGGTTTATATAGATAATCAGGCTATATCAGCAGGAGCTCTTATTTCCGTGGCAGCCGACAGTATCTATATGAGACCGGGTGGAAGCATCGGGGCAGCAACGGTGGTTGATCAGACAGGACAGAAGATGCCTGACAAATACCAGTCGTTCATGAGGGGGATGATGAGAGCCACTGCCGAGGCTCATGGCAAAAAGCCTGAGGTAAAAGATGGCGATACAACATGGGTTTGGCATCGCGACCCTGAGATAGCGCAGGCAATGGTAGACCCTTCAGTTGTCATCGAAGGGATAGTAGATACCGGGCAGGTTCTGACCCTCACAACACTGGAAGCAATTAAATACGGATTCTGCGAGGGTGAAGCCTCCTCAATAGATGAAGCTCTGGCAAATGCGGGAATAGAAGAGTACACCCTGAGGGAACTAAAGCTTACAAGCGTTGACAAGATCATAATGTTCCTTGTCCATCCGGTTGTATCAGGTATACTTATCATGCTTATAATAGGCGGGCTCTATTTCGAGTTGCAGTCTCCGGGCATAGGTTTTCCTCTTGCTGCCTCAATAGCAGCCGCCTTGCTCTATTTTGCGCCTCTGTATCTTGAAGGGATGGCTGAGAACTGGCACCTGGTGGTATTTATCATCGGAATTATCCTTGTAATGGTAGAGATATTTGCCCTGCCGGGCTTCGGTGTAACGGGCGTGCTCGGTATAATAGGCATTGTTACAGGTCTGGTTTTTGTCATGATTGACAAGATAGTCTTCCGGTTCGGTTCGACAGGTGACGGCATAAAAGAGGTTATCACAGCCTTTAGCATAGTAAGCATATCGATGCTCTCGTCATTCCTGCTGTCGCTTTGGCTGTCGAGGAAGCTCTTCTCTCCTAACCGTCTCTTCGGCAGTCTTGCCCTTGAGACATCGGAAAACAGGTCCGAGGGATATGTAAGTTTTGATACAGAAAAACAGCGCTCGCTGATAGGCAAGAGAGGAACTGCCCATACTGTCCTTCGCCCCTCCGGCAAGGTAATCATCGGCGGTGATGTCTACCCGGCTGTGGCAGAAACAGGATTTATAACCCGGGGAGCAGCCATAGTTGTGCGAAGGGAAGAACAGGGACAGCTTTATGTAATCGAGGCAGACAAGACTGAATAAAACACAATACTTATGATTATCAGGCCATACAGAAAAGGCGATTTTGCAGCCATTATGAGCCTGTGGACAGCTACCGGGCTGAGCAGACCGGAGCGGGGCGATGATGAAAAAACAGTGGAGCTGACCATTGAATTGGGAGGGCAGATGCTGGTTATATGCGACGAGTCAGAAAACCACAGGATTATCGGATCATCGTGGACCACATTTGATGGTAGAAGATTACATCTTCACCACTTCGGAATAGATCCACAACACCAGGGCAAAGGCCTGGCAAAGGATCTCCTCAGAGAAGCACTGAGGTTCGTAAAAGAAAAGGGATACCAGGTAAAACTGGAGGTTCACAGATCAAACAGGGCTGCTATTGACCTCTACACCAGGGCAGGCTTTGAATACCTCGGTGATTATGACATCTACATTATCAGAGATATTCAAATTATTGAGGTTTAAACTGTTAAAATTACTTTAAAGCCACGTCCCGATTTTCATTCCTTATAATTTTATTGTATCTTTGAAGAAATATATCCATTTTATCATGGCACGCACGATAACATTTTCACAGCTCAGGAAGATCAAAGACCAGCTTCCTGACGGAAGCATCAAGAGGATTGCAGATGACCTGCAGATAAATGAGGAGACCGTCAGGAATTACTTTGGTGGCTGGAACTTTGACCGTGGACAGAGTGCCGGTATCCATATCGAAAAGGGGCCCGAAGGGGGAATAGTCACAATAGAAGACACAACAATACTTGACCTCGCTGAAGGGATGCTGCCACGCTAATTCATATCATACAACATCTTCCGGAAAGCAAAAGTTTTTACTTTTGCTTTTTTTGTCAGAAGATGGTTCATCCCTATATCTCGCTTGCTGAAAGGAAGCTCGGTGGTCTGCTGAAGAAGGAATGCATAATGATTTTTTCCAATACAATCTTACCTTCACATGATCAAAGACATCATGAACGAGTCTGGCACAACGCTTCCATGTTGCTTACAAGGCTGTATGACGCCGGTATGGTGACAGACCCTCTTATGGCTGAGAAAGCTATTATAGCTGCATTCTTTCACGACACCGGCCTTACAATGAATCCTGGCCCCGATCATGGCACCCAGAGCCGCCAACTCTGCAGCCTTTTTCTTGATAATAGCGATCTTTCAGAAGCTGACAGACTGGATATCCTTGAGGCTGTTGAAAAGCATGATGATAAGGACTATCATGCGTTGTCAGATCCTTTATCTCTTGCTGCGATCATATCTGTTGCCGATGATATGGATGCCTTCGGATCAGAGGGCATAGAAAGATATTATGAAATATACTCACTCCGGGGGATAGACAGTACCAAAATACCAGCGATGGTGATCTCCAATGCAGAATCACGTCTGAGACACCTTGAAAACACCTACTCAATGTTTCCCGACCTCAAGGCACAACAGAGACAAAGAGCTGAAACAGTCATTTCACACTTCAGAAACCTCATTAAATGAAAAGAACACTTTTGATCCCGGTCGTATCTCTGATACTGATGCCCTTCATTACAGCACAGGAAAAGAGGGCGCTGCCACAGCTCCGATACGAAGAGAATCACAGTCTCACATGGGAGGAAGCAATAAGTTATTACCAGATCCTTGACGAAACCTATCCGGAAGCCATGCTTATGGAAATGGGAATGACAGACGCAGGAAGGCCGCTTCACCTCTTTATCATATCTCCTGAAAAGGAATTTGATCCTGCGGTTTTACACCGGAAAGGGAAAGCCGTAATACTGATCAACAATGGCATTCATCCCGGTGAGCCTGAAGGTATTGATGCCAGTGCCAGGTATGCTGCCGATATCCTTTCTGACAGGAAGAGGATGAACAGCGAGCTAAAGAACTGTGTCATTGGAATAATACCAGTATATAACATCGGCGGAGCACTTACACGTAGTCCATACTACCGGATTAATCAGAACGGCCCGGATGAAAAGGGAGCCAGGCGCAACACCCGCTATCTTGACCTGAACCGTGACTTTGTCAAGCAGGACTCACGTGATGCGAGAGCCTTTGCTGAAATTTACCGCTGGCTTGACCCGGATGTCTTCCTTGATACTCATACAACTAACGGATCAGACCATCAGTTCACAGTCACGCTTATTGCCACCCAGCCCGAGAAGATGCATCCAGCAATGGAGGATTTCTTCAGGGGGAAAATGCTTCCGGCGCTCTACGGCCAGATGCGGAGCGTACATAACAACGAGATAGTGCCGTACGTACAATACACAGAGAGGGGTGAGATAAAAGCCATCACAGGCTTTGAAGAACATCCCTATTATTCAACAGGTTATTCAGCGCTGTTCAATTCCTTCGGTTTCATGACCGAGACGCTTGTCTACAAACCATATGCTGAGCGTGTTAAAGGTACGCTGCAGTTTATTACCGAGCTGGTGAGGTTCACTTCGGAAAACCATAAAGAGATGCTTGCTCTCAGGGCAGAGGCTAACCGCATAACCCTGACTGCAAGAGAGTACGTTCTGGACTGGGAACAGGATACCTCACGCTGGGATCTGATAACATTCAGGGGATACAGGTGGGAGGAGACAACAATGCCTTTGTCGGGCAGAAAGACGGGTACATATAACAGGGAAAAACCATATGTTGACACTATCAGGTACTATAATTATTTCAAACCAGCATTGACAGTTACGGTACCGGACGCATATGTTGTTCCCTTTGCCTGGGAAGAGGTGATAGAAAGACTGAAGAACAACGGTGTGGAGATGAGTCAGCTGGGAGAAGACTCTGTAATGAATGTTGAGTCTACATATATAGAGAGCTATGAGCCTGCCAAAAGGGCAACACAGGGTCACTATTTCAATACCAATGTTAAGGTAAGGCGAGTTACACAGCAGGTAATATACCTGAAGGGTGATTATATAATACCGGTTAACCAGAAAGCAAACAAGTATATCATATATATGCTTGAACCGCAGAGTGAGGCCGGCTTCTTTGCATGGAACTTTTTCGACTCGTTTCTTGAGGGACAGGACTGGTACTCGGTATGGGGATTTGAGAGTCACCTGAAAAAGCTGCTCGACACAGATCCTGATCTCAGGACCGCCTTTGAGAAGGCAAAGAAAGAAGACGAGAAGGTGGCTTCTGACCCGGTAGCCCAGCTTCAGTGGCTCTACCAGAATACACCATTATCAGAGCTGGAAAAACGCACCAGACTCTACCCTGTGGGCAGAATATTCAACAATATTATTAAATGATTTCAGGAGCACTGCTCCTCACCTGACAAAAAAATCGAGAACCTTCTGACCATCGAGAAAAGCAGTCAGATTATCGCCTTTCTTTACTGGACCTACACCTGCCGGAGTCCCCGTAAATATAAGGTCTCCGGTTTTAAGTGTGTAAAACCTGGAAGCGTAAGCTATTATCTCACCGAAGCTGAAGATCATCTCTGAACTGTTACCGGTCTGCCTTCTCTCTCCGTTCACCTCCAGGTAAAAACTGATGTCTGAGAGGTCCCTGAATTTCTCCTTGCTTATAAACTCCCCCAGCGGAGCTGAGCCGTCAAAAGTCTTTGACAGATCCCATGGCTCACCTGCCTGTGAGAATTTTTTCTGAAGATCGCGGGCAGTGAAATCAATCCCTACGGTGATGGCATCAAAATACCTGTGGGCATAACCCTTCTTTATACCCTTGCCGAGTTTGGAGATACGGAACACCAGTTCAGCCTCGAATTGCAGGTCATTTGAAAAATCGGGAAGGAAAAAAGGCTTGTTCTTCTTAAGTATTGCAGAGTCAGGCTTGAGAAAGATGAGCGGTATCTCAGGCACTGGGTTGTTCAGTTCTGCCGCATGTTTCATATAATTGCGGCCTACACAGATGATTTTCATAACACTATTAAACTTTGCCGAACGAACGGAGTTTGATTGCAGTAATCACCTGCTTGGTGTTGAGGGGGAAGTCGCCGTTCATCATCCAAGAATAATATGATGGTTCCTCTTTAAATACCTGCTCCACAGTCTTACCCTTATGCTTGCCGAAATTAAAAATCTCTTTCCCCTGTTCGTTGAAGACTATCCTCCCGGCAAGATCGGCATTGTTGTTAAAAGCGCTGAATGACGAAAGCTTTTCAATATCATTTTCCAGGTCAGGGTAACGATCGAGCTGGGCCTTGAGTATTTCATAGGTTGCGGCTGCATCAGCCTGCGCACTGTGTGCATTCTCAAGATCCCTGTTGCAATAGAACCGATAAGCGGCACTGAGGGTTCGCTGTTCTTTCTTATGAAAGATAACCTGTACATCAACATACCTGTGTCTGGCAGGGTTAAAGTCGAAGTTAACACGGAGAAACTCTTCACAGAGTATCGGTATGTCGAATTTCATCGAGTTGAAACCTGCAAGGTCGGCTCCTTCCAGGAAGGAGGCAATTCTTTTCGCAACATCCTTGAAATGAGGAGCATTGGCAACATCCTCATCGGTTATACCGTGGATGCGGGTGGCCTCCGCCGATATCGGAATGCCGGGGTTTATCCTTATCGTAAGCCACTCTTCTGCTCCCCCTGGAAGGACCTTAAGTGCTGATAATTCTACGATACGGTCAGTAGCAATGCTTACCCCGGTGGTCTCCAGATCTAATATAACCAGGGGTTTCTTCAGGTTTAACTCCATTTCTATGGATGTCAGGCGTTTATCATCATTGGCATGAGCAGCATGAGCAGGTCCTCATCCTCATTGGCTGTCTCAGACGGAAGAAAGAGACCTGCCCTGGTCGGATCAGCAAGTTCAATAAGGACATCCTGGGAAGCTATGTTTGACAGTATCTCTATCAAAAAGACAGATTTGAATCCTATCTCCATATCATCTCCTTCATACTGGCATTTGTGGCGCTCATACGCTGAGATAGAAAAGTCAACATCCTGTGCTGAGACGGTTATCTGGTTGGGAGTGAACTGCAGCTTCACAAGGTTGCTTGCCTGGTTTGAAAACACAGAGACCCTGCGAAGGATGTTATAGAACTCAAGCCTGTCTATCCGTACTTTCCTGGGGTTGTTTTTCGGTATTACGGAATTATAGTTAGGGTAGTTGCCCTCAACAAGGCGTGAGACAACCTTGTAGTCAGATAGCATGAAGAAGGCATTCCTGTCATCAAACTCAACCGAGACCGCTCCGCTCTCCTTTGGAAGAATGTTCTTAAGAAGAGATGCAGGCTTCTTGGGCAGTATGAATGATGCACTGCTGTCAGCCCTGGCGTCACTTCTCTGGTACCTCACCAGTTTGTGAGCATCAGACGCCACAAAAGTCAGTTTTTCGGGAGAGGCCTCCACAAGTATCCCTCCCATCACCGGACGCAACTCGTCATCAGCAGTGGCGAAGAGGGTGCGCGATATGCCCGCCAGAAGGACATCTGCAGCTATTGTGAAACTGAAGCGTTTCTCTTTTTTGATGACGGGCAGCACCGGGAAATCAATTCCGTTCTGACCAACCACGCTGAAACGACCGTTCTCCGAATTGATGACAACAGCCAGGGTGTCAGGATTAATATCAAAAGTAAGCGGTTGCTCCGAAAACTCTTTCAGTGTATCAAGCAATATTCTTGCCGGCAGGGCGATGGTGCCACTTCCGGTGACATTGTCAAGTTTCAGCCTTGTGATAAGCGTTGACTCAAGGTCTGACGCTGTAATCTCCAAATCATTTCCACTGAGATTGAACAGAAAATTATCAAGAATGGGGAGGGTATTCTTAGAACTTATTACCCTGCTGATTGCCTGAAGATGACCCAACAGTTCTGTGCTTGATACAACAAATTTCATATTGTTTAATTTTAAGTTATTCCGAATTCTGTCACTGCCAGCCGGCAACTCATTGATTTTGTGAGCTGTCTGCTCTTAACACCGGAGTATCAATATTACAAAAAAATATCATTCCCTCAAACAAATTTATTTCACTGAATTATAATGCCTTTGCTTAAGCCTGTAATATGCAATCCCGGCAAGAAGAATCAATACTACCGGTGCAACGGTGTTAATCAATTGCCATTGGGTTCGCTGGCTCCTGATCCTCGACTGGTCAAGCATTCTCCGTTTTATCTCCCGTGACCGCATCGATGTCAGTCCATTGTCATCCACGAGGTAGTTTACACAGTTTACAATAAAATCCTTGTTTCCAAAAGTCTGCATCGTATACCTGTCAAGGCCAAGTGTCAATGGTTCTGCTACTCCGCTACTCCAGCTGATCTCGTTCCTGATAATATCACCGTCAGCAATGACTATCATCTTCGTAGGTTTGCTCTGGTTGATGACACTGTTACCCGCCTCGCCGATGATACTCTCAGTCATCCTGTTATTGAATGCTGATTTGAAAATACCTTCAAGGAGGACTGCAACAGGGAGTTCACCTGCGGTGAACAGTTCTGCCGGTATCACTTCACCTGCTTCCTCCAGCGAGATGACTACCGGTGGTGCAACTTTACGTGTCCGGCCAGACGTTGTAAGAAGTATGCTCTTCTTTACACCCGGATCCCTTCCAACCGTATCAATATAGTTGGCAAACTCAGCCTTTACCCTGTTCAGGTTTCTTGTGACGGGATGAGACTGTGAGGGTATCAGCAGCGGGTAATAAACCCATGGTGCCGGCACATACTGAGGCTGACCTCCCGGTCCGGTTATCTTGAGCGGTATCAGCAGACATTCTTCATCCTGCACTATATAGGGATTTATCCTTGCCCCATACCTGAATAACAAATCGCTGAATG
Organism: Bacteroidales bacterium; assembly: GCA_025455395.1. Lineage (GTDB taxonomy): Bacteria > Bacteroidota > Bacteroidia > Bacteroidales > VadinHA17 > SR-FBR-E99. The sequence continues at coordinate 16,273 of JALOMO010000030.1, read as the reverse complement.
AGAGTGGCTCATAAAGAGCAACTGTTGACCCCTCCGGCAGGCTGTCGGCATTAACGACAACCTCTTCTGCGAGCCACAGTACCTTTCCGCCCTGCATGATGTACTGGTCAATGACAAACTTGTCCTTCTCGTCAAAATGACCCGAAGGGTCAGCAATGATAACAGCTGCATATTTGTCCATGATGCCCGGGACGCCCCCAATCACACCTCTGTCTATATTATAGAACCTTGCGAGTTCAAGTGTAAGGTCAGCAACGTAAATCTCATCCAGTTCCCCATGCCCTTCTAAAAAGGCCACACGATGAATTGTGTCGGCCGAGGCTGTGGCTATTGCCTGAATAATCTCATATTCAAGACCTTCGGCTGAATGAAGAAGGTTTGTTTCTGCAGGAAGGGAAGGATTGTTCCTAAGGAAGTTGACAGGTATGACAGTCTCGCCGCAGGTGACAGTAAGTGACGGGAAAATACGCTTCTGAGTCCTGCCCCCCTCCCCGTCACCGGCCATCACATTAACCGGTAGCAGGCCCCTGTTGATGAGTTCGTTATGGTAAATATCCCTGCCGGCTGCATCTTTAGATTCATTCGGATTGATAAAATCGTATGAAACCTTTCTGCCTGAGGCAATGCGGAATTCATCAAGATATTGTTCTGTGACCCGGTGAAGTTTCTTGAATCCGACAGGCATCTCCCCGTCAAGATAGACATCAACATGGATATCCTTGCTTAATTTCTCAAGTATCATGTGTGTAGGCTCAGCAAGAGTGAAGCGCTTATCTTCCGTTAGATCAATCCTTACTGGTAGAAGGGAGACTATGATGGCGACTGCTGCAGAAAAGGCAATAATTGTTATTGGCCGTCTGACCGGACAGCGTTGGAGAGATATCCGTGTCGCCTCGTTGAAGAGCACAGTCACAAAGAGAAAGTATGCCAGGTCGCTCATATCGAGTACGCCCCTGCTTACAGACCGGTAATGCTCATTTATTCCGGCCCTCGCAATATACTCATCAATTCCATGGAGACCCGGGAACAGTGCAAGTGAGTCAAATCCGGTAAATACCAAAAGCGAGAGAACGGCTGCAATGATAAATGATACAACCTGGTTTTCTGTCAGGGATGATGAAAAGATGCCAATAGCAGAATAGACAGCTGCAAGAAGTATAAGACCCAGGAACGATCCTGCTGTACCTCCCCTGTCAAGATTCCCAGGGGTCTCTCCAAGAATCCATACTGATATTACAAATACAATGCATGGCAGCAGTGAGATGAGAACCAGCGTCACAGAAGCCATGAACTTTCCATATATGATGTGACCCACCCCGAGCGGTCTTGAATACAAAAGTTCAAGAGTACCGGCCCTGCGCTCCTCAGCAAAGAGCCTCATTGTCACTGCAGGGACCAGGAAAAGGAAAATCCACGGTGAAAGAACAAACAGGGTATCAATGCCGGCATAACCACTGTCAAGAAGATTCCACTGCCCTGGCATTATCCACATAATAAGGCTGTTGGCCACAAGAAATACAATCATCACCACATACCCGGTGAGTGAACTGAAAAAGCCTGTTATCTCTTTTCTGAAGAGAGTGAACATATATTCAAGTTTGGTGTAAAAATATGGAAATAACTCTCATGGCCTCACAGGCCGTTTTGCATTTTTAACATCGGTAATTAGTGTTCCCGGATAGTAGAACCCTGTTATCTCAGCAAACTTTTTACCGTCTGCTGCCATTGCTCTTGCACCATCCTGGCACAGGCCCACTCCGTGTCCGTAACCCCTGCCTCCAAATACGATCCCGTTTTCTGCCCGGCTGATTGTAAAATATGCTGAACGCAGTGCAAAATGCTGTCTGATATCCTCGTTAGAGATGTTTTTGCCTGCGACACTTCGTACAAAGATTCTTGACGGGAGGGTTCCGGGAGGAGAAAAAAGTATATTTTCCTGCCCGGGAGATAACCCTTTTGATATTAAGAACTCATTCCAGTTATCCAAAGCAACTGTTTTGTCCCATCTGGCTGATCTTGAGCCTGTACACCAGGGATCTCTTACAGATACCAGGTATGGATGGGTAGCGACCCAGACATCTGCCGAGGCTGCTGTCTCACCACCGCAGTTGGCATGAAATGCTGATACAATCAGAATATTGTCACTGTCAACAATCACTTTGCCCTCTGTATCTGTGCAGGCTTTAACTATCACACTGTCAGAAATTATCCCGGGATAAACCTGGCAATGAATATCATCACACAGGTTAAAGCCGTCAAGTGCATGTCTTTCGAGATTACGGTAAGCATACGTTCGTGCTACCACCGCCTGGGCCCTGAAGTACTCTCCGGGACCTGTTCCTCCAGCCTCCGCCCTTACAATCCCGGGGAGTGATTTTTCTACTGTGGTCCGATTGAGAACAAGCAAAGAGCCTGGATAGGATTTAATCATGACGCTGCCATCAAGCCTTTTTGTTCCTTCGGAACCGACCGGAGATCGAAGTAAGAAAAGGGCTGAATCATCAGGGGAAACAATAGTGACGGAGTCGGCCAGGTGCGACTCACCGGTGAATGTCATATATATTACCTTCTCCAGGTACCGTGTAATTACAACACTCTCAAGCTCTTTAATTATCAATCTGCGTCCGGCACCGTCATTCAGAATAAAATCACCTCGCGATGGAGTGAAAACAACAGATGATGGCCTCGAACGGGCAAATATCCGGATGCTTACCTGACAGTTTGTTGCAGCAGGAAGCAAAAAGATAAATGAGAGAAGTAATATTCTGATCATGATTTATGTCCGCTGTGACTGAGATTATGTACCATATCGGAAGCTATCCGCGATGATGCACCACTCTCTCCCAGCACCTTCCGCAGCTGCCTGTAATCTCTTTTAATTATATCATGTTTGTAACCGCTGATGATGATATTCAGCAACTCCTTGTGAAGACTCATCTGGTTGAGGTCATTCTGAATGAGTTCCTTCACTATCTCCCGATCCATTATCAGGTTTGCGAGAGAGATAAAGCGTACTTTAATGACAAGTTTAACCAGCCTGTATGTAAGACCGCTTGTCTTGTAGCATACTACCTGGGGGACATCGAAAAGGGCGGCTTCAAGGGTGGCAGTGCCTGAAGCCACGAGGGCGGCCTCCGCCACGGAGAGTATTTCATATGTACGGTTGGTGATCACCTTTACAGGCATTGTACCCTTGATGCGATCATATAACTCCTCAGGCAGGTGGCTCATAGCAGCTATGACAAACTGGTAGTCAGGTAAACTGCGCGCAACACTAATCATGTCAGGCAATATGTGCTTTACCTCCTGTTGTCTGCTGCCGCATAGAAGGGCTATAACGGGCTTATCATCAAGACCCAGATCGGTCAAAAGAGATTCAGGGTCAGGAGAGTTGGCACGAAATGCCTCAATCTGGTCAATGAGGGGATTGCCCAGGTACCGGGACTCAACACCATGTTTTTTGAAGAATTCGGTCTCAAAGGGGAAGATAATATATAGTCTGTCAACAAAAGCCCTTATTTGCTTCACCCTGCCTTCACGCCATGCCCAGAGCTTTGGTGCGATATAATAGAAAACCTTAATCCCCAAACCTTTAGCATATCTGGCTATCCTGAGGTTAAAACCCGGATAGTCAATAAGGATGACCACATCCGGGGCAATCTCCTTTATCTGCCTCCTGCAATCAGCAAAGTTGGCTTTGACTTTGCGTATGTTGATAAGTACCTCCCAGGCTCCCATGAACGCGGTCTCATTATAGTGCTTCAGCAGCACAGCACCGGCCTCTTTCATCAGATCTCCCCCCCAGCATGATATTACAGCAGCTGTGTCAGCCCTGTAAAGGTTCCTCACCAGGTTTGATCCGTGAAGGTCACCGGAAGGCTCACCAGCAATGATGAAATATTTCATTTCAGAATAATTTGATGCCGAAAACTATAAATGCCCAGACGAAGGTTATACCCAGCACTCCCTTTGATGCTCCAAGCATATCAAAACGATTGAAGAAAAGAAAGATGAAAATGTTGGAAAAAACAGAGACACTCATTACTTCAGTCGTCTTTCCTGTCTCGGAAATCCTTTCAAAATATTGCTCCAGCGAGAGTCCGTGTCGTGTAAAAAGGAAGAATATCACAAATGCAATCAGAGGCATGATTATCCCTGATATGACGCCAATTATAACTTTATTGTAACGTTCGGTAAGCTGCATTTCAGAATTTTGTCTTCAGAGTATCAATATAACCGTGGGCCGTCATGTCTGTGGTAACAGGTACCACTGATACAAATCCATTCTGAAGGGCCCATTCATCAGTGTCTTCAGCCTCAGGTTCATGATTTTTGAAGTAACCTGTCAGCCAGTAGTAGGTTTTGCCCATCGGGTCTTTGCGCTTCTCAAATTCCTCCTGCCAGTTGCCCTTCGCCTGTCTTGCAACCCGAATACCCTTTATCTCCCCCGGTGGCAGAGCAGGTATATTGACATTAAGGCAGATGCCCTTTGGCAGCGGCTCGAAAAGAAGCATTCTGCAGACTTTTCTGATGTAATCTTCACATGCTGAAAAGTCTGCTGCCGGAGAATAACTGTTCAGAGAGAATCCCACCGAAGTTATGCCGTAAAGGCATCCTTCGAGGGCGGCTGCCATGGTACCTGAATAAAGAACACTTGCTGAGGCATTTGAACCGTGATTGATTCCTGAGACTATCAGGTCAGGAACCCGTCCGAGAAGCTGGTTAATAGCCAGCTTTACCCCGTCTGTCGGAGTGCCGCTGCAGGCATAGATACGGTAACTGTCATCCTCATCGAGCAGCTTGACCCTTATGGGTTCCTTTACTGTCAGTGCCTGTGACATCCCGCTCATGCTCTCCGTTGCTGAAATGACCACGACCTTACCAAATTCCTTCATGATCCCGGTAAGCGTTTTTAATCCCGCGGCATACAAGCCGTCATCATTGGTTATAAGTATCAGCTTGTCATTCTCTTCTATGATCATATACCAGTGTATTGAAGTGCAAATATAACTATAATGCTCTTCTAATTTATGCCGCCTCACTGATGCCAATAACCTTTTTTAAGTTACTTTTGCATCTTGTAAAATCAGAATAATTATACTGGATGAAGATCTCGTACAACTGGCTCAGGGAGTATTTGAATTTCGATATTGAGGCTGATGAGCTCTCAGCAATACTTACAAGTATAGGTCTTGAGGTTGAAGGTGTTGAAGAATGGGAATCAGTCAGGGGAGGAATGAAGGGTGTGGTCATTGGAAAGGTTCTTACCTGCGGGAGGCATCCTGATGCTGACAGGCTTAGTGTCACGACTGTGGATACCGGTGGAAGTGACCCTCTTCACATTGTATGCGGAGCACCAAATGTAGCTGCAGGACAGGTTGTGCCTGTTGCGACTGTTGGAACGATGCTCTTCAGGGGTGATGAGATGTTCGAAATAAAGCGGTCAAAGATCAGAGGGCAGCTTTCTGAAGGTATGATCTGTGCAGAAGATGAGCTGGGCATAGGAACAGACCATGAAGGAATCATTGTCCTGGATCCATCAGCAAAGATAGGCTCACCGGCAGCAGACTATTTCGGAGTGTCGCATGACACTATCTTCGAGATCGGGCTGACTCCAAACCGTATCGACTGCAGCTCTCACTACGGCGTGGCACGTGACCTCGCAGCTTATCTCAATCTTCAAAAGCCTGTCAGGGCCAAACTTCCTGATATCAGCACCTTTGCCAGTAAAAGAACTGAAAGCGCAGTCAAAGTTTCTGTGGAGGCTGAAGATACCTGCATAAGGTATTCAGGGCTAACTATGAGAGGTGTAACCGTCAGGCCGTCACCCGCCTGGTTACAGAATCGATTGAGGTCAATAGGACTTAACCCTATAAATAATATTGTCGATATTACAAACTTTGTCCTCCATGAGACAGGGCAGCCACTCCATGCATTTGATGCAGCTGCCATAACAGGGAATAAAGTCATTGTTAAGCACCTTCCGGACAAGACCAGGTTCCTTACTCTTGACGGAAATGAACGCGAGCTGTCATCTTCCGATCTGATGATATGCAACGAGAGTGAGGGTATGTGTATAGCAGGGGTATTCGGCGGAATGAAATCAGGTGTCACTGATAAAACTACATCACTCTTCCTGGAGAGTGCGACTTTCAGTCCTGTCTCAGTGCGCAGAACATCAAGAAGACATGATCTTCATACCGATGCATCATACAGGTTCGAGAGAGGAACTGACCCGGAAATGACACTCTATGCACTTAAGAGAGCTGCCCTGCTGATAATGGAACATGCCGGAGGTGAAATAACAGGCGAAGTAACAGACATTTACCCCTCCCCCGTTAGAAAAGCTGTTGTGAAACTTTCACTTGAAAGGATGTACAGGCTTATAGGAAGAGATATCCCGACTGAAACAGTAAAGACAGTATTAAACAGCCTTGACATCCGGATCACTGAGGAGACATCTGACCTCCTGTCACTGGAAATACCGGCATACAGGGTAGACGTCACACGTGAGGCCGACGTTACAGAGGAAGTTCTCAGGATCTTCGGTTATAACAATATCAGCATCAGCAATGAGATGCACTCGATGCTCTCATACACTGAGAAGCCTGACAGGGAAAAGGTTGCTGTAAATATGGCAGAACTGCTTTCCGGAAACGGTTTTGCCGAGATCATGTGCAACTCACTTACCCCTGCCGCATGGTTCGAAACAACAGGAGATTTCGATCTGCCATCGATGGTCAGGCTTGCCAATCCTCTGAGCAGCGATCTGAACGTCATGCGACTCTCTCTCCTTCCCGGTATGCTGAATAGTGTATCATGGAATATCAACAGGCAGAACACAGATCTGAAACTGTACGAACTGGGTTATATCTACAGGAAGAGGCATGATAAAAGAACACTTGAGATCACAGATAATTACGAAGAGAAACAGATTCTTGCTCTCGCTGTGACCGGAAGCGTTACCAGACAAAGATGGAATGCCGCCGAGACCCCTACAGGATTCTTCCACATAAAAGGCTATGCAGAGCTTGTCCTTTCACGATTTGGCCTTACGGATAATCAATTATTGAAGTCGGAGGAGACTTCCGGATGGTACAGGGAGGGACTCAGATACTCTGCAGGAGGTGTTGACATCGCTTCACTGGGAACTATCTCAAGGAAATACCTGACAATGTTTGACATCAAGCAGGATGTGTTTTATGCTGAGCTCTACTGGGAGAATATCCTGAAAGCGCTAAAAACCGGAAGAATTCAGTTCAGTGAGCTGCCGAGGTATCCGTGGGTCCGTCGTGACCTGGCTCTTTTGCTTGACAGATCAGTTAAATTCAGCCAGATACGTGAACTGGCCTTCATGACTGAGCGTAATATACTTCGTGAGGTTGACCTGTTTGATGTATATGAGAGCGATTCGCTGGGGCGCGATAAGAAATCATATGCTGTCAGCTTTATTCTGAGAGATGACAGGCAAACCCTCACCGACAAGAATATCGAGAAGGTCATGAGCGCACTGGCAAAAGCCTTCGAACGAGAGTTTGGTGCTTCACTGAGATGAAAAAACTCCTTACCAGGACAAACGATTACCTTTCACTCGTCAAATTCAGTCACACTGTCTTTGCCATGCCTTTTGCCCTGGTTGGTTTTTTTATCGGGACAAAGACTGAGGAAGATGGATTCAGTCTGAATATCTTTCTTCTCATAATTGCCTGTATGGTCTTTGCCAGGAGTGCTGCCATGGGCTTCAACAGGTATGCCGACTACCGGTTTGACAGACTGAATCCGCGGACAGCCGGACGGGAGATACCTTCAGGAAAAATCTCTCACCGGCATGCACTTTTATTCGTTTTCATCAGCTCGGCTCTCTTCATTATTGCTGCCGGATTAATCAACAGCCTGACGCTGGTTCTGTCACCCGTGGCTCTGGCAGTCATACTCGGGTACAGTTATACAAAGAGGTTTACTCCATTATGTCATTTAATCCTGGGCCTTGGTCTCAGCCTGGCCCCGATAGGGGCATATATTGCCGTAACCGGCGCTTTTGCCCTGCTGCCACTTCTTTACTCGGTAATAGTACTTACCTGGGTAAGCGGGTTCGATATAATCTATGCCCTACAGGACGATGAATTCGACCGTCATACCGGCCTCTACTCCATTCCCGCTGTCATGTCACGACAGAGTGCACTTCTCATATCTGTGCTCCTGCATACTGTCACTGCGTTACTGGTAGTTATTGCAGGAGTGGCAGGCGACGGTGAAGTCATATACTGGGTCGGCGCAATTATCTTCCTCGCACTTCTGGCATACCAGCATTACATAGTGAAGCCCGACGATCTCAGCAGGGTAAACCTTGCATTTGGCACTACAAATGGCATCGCTGGTCTTATCTATGGCTTAATGGTAATAGTTGACCTCTTTATCAGGGAATTATAATTTATACATAAATTTGCTTCATATTCTTCTTTCCTATGAACATTGAACTCCGCATAGTATCTGGCAGGAAAGAGCTCCGTACCTTCATCTTTCTGCCAAAGAAAATACACAGAAACGACCCTCACTGGCTTCCATCTCTGTGGTCTGACGATTGGGTTCTTTTTGACAAGGAGAAGAACCATGCCTTCGAACATGCAGACACCATCATGCTTATCGCCTGGCGGGGCAAAGAGGCCGTGGGCAGGATAATGGGAATAATCAGCCATAAATACAATGAGATAAACAGGGAGAAACACGGCCGTTTCTGCTTCATGGAATGCTACAATGACCGCGAGGTCTTCAATGCACTTATCAATGCGGTTGAAGAGTGGGCAAGGGATAAGGGAATGACCGCAATGGTCGGCCCACTGGGCTTTTCCGACAAAGATCCGCAAGGTTTTCAAATAGAAGGGTTTGATGTTCCTTCCGTGATGACCTCCGTATCAAACCTTCCATATCTCCCTGATTTACTGAGCGAAACAGGTTATCTGAAAAAGAAGGATATACTCAGCTACCACGCCCCGATACCCCGCGAACTGCCTGAATTGTACACAAAAATCTTTGAACGCGTTACCCACAGACAGGACCTGAAACTTATTGAATTCAGGACCAGGAAGGAGATAAGGCCATACATTATTGATGTCCTTGAGCTTATGAACGAAACCTTCGCTGAGATTTACGGCTTCGTGCCGCTCACTGACCAGGAAAAAATGGAATTCGCAAACCGTTACCTTCCGCTGCTTAATCCTGAATTCATCAAGATAGTTGCAAACAGCCAGGGAACGCTTGTTGGTTTCGCGATAGGAATGCCCGACCTGAGCAGCGGCATCAAGAAGTCCGGTGGTTACCTTTACCCAATAGGACTGTTCCATATCCTCTATGCAGCCGCAACTTCAAAAACCCTGCTTATGATGCTGGGAGGGGTAAAAGCCGAATACCGCGGACAGGGTATTGATACTCTCATGGGCGCCAAGATACTGGAATCAGCTATCAGGAAGAAGATGACTACAATCGATAGTCATCTCGTTCTTGAGGAGAACACCCGTATGAGAGCTGAATATGAACGACTTGGCGGAAAAATCGTAAAGCGTTTCAGGATCTTTACGAAACCCCTTTAAAACCTGAAGACAAAAGATACACCAAGAATCTCCTTGAACTGCAGCTTGGGAGCCTTCTTCTGCTTTCCGTCAGGACCAAGGACAGGTTCCCCGTCTTCATCAAAGACAGGCAGCACAGTGTCATCATCATAGATCAGGTGCGTATTGATTTTCAGGTCAGTGAACCAGTTGAGATTCATCGTCGCAATCATCTCCCAGTCAATATCAATATTAAGCGGATTATTGAGGAAATTACTGAAAAGCTGAACCCTGTTGGTCATATTTACCTTATCAAAAAGATTATTCTTGCTGATTATGGTCAGGTAAGAGCCCATCTCATTCTTTGATTTCCTGTCAGCCGGAACACCATACTTTGTCTGGTTGATTTCCGCCGTGTCGGGAACGAATGTACCTTTATATGAGACAGGAGAAAAGTTTATGGAAATGGTTTTGTTTGGCTTGTAATCAAGACCATAACCAAAGATCAATATTGCAGGGTTGAAGAACTTGGAGACCTTCACCGAATCATTCGGGTAGTTGTACCCGGGCAGGAACTGGGTTTTGAACTGAAAGGTTCCGCTGAGATTGAACTTTCCGAAAGCATTATGATTAAGCTTCGAGTATATCTCTATAATATCAAGGTTCTTTCTTATATCTGCATTTTTACCCGAGGTCTGCAGCCCCAGCGCCAGCCTTCCCCATGTTGCTGAACTTACCTTTGATTCCTTGTTGTTATAATCAAGGTTACCTGAGATATCAAGCACTGAAGAGATATTATTTTCACCACCCTTGGCCCAGTTTGAGACGAGACCCTGTGACAGGAGATATGAGATGTCACCCTTGTATTTCCAGTAGTTTGGTTTGATCTTACTCAGAGTCATCTTGCGCAAAGCCTCTTCACGGACCGTAGTAACATTTACACGGGTATCAACATAGGCATCATGCCACATCTGCTTCTTGAATAATACACCCTCTTCAGTCTTGAGTGTCACGGTGTTTCTTCTCGGGCTGCCGATCCAGACCGTTACCGAGTCTCCCTCACCGTCAGGAAGCCAGAATCTGATTAGTTTATCAGACCTGCTGTTCAACCATACATCGGCTCCCCTGCCTGTTTCGGCGATAAATCTCAGCTCTGTTGAATCGCGTTCGACGATGTATGTTAACAGCGAATTAACGGCAACAGAGAGGGAGTCTGTCATATAGGGATATTTCAGGTATCTGAATGGAAAACCAACAGTATTAAGCGCCGGCTCCGGAAGGGTATCAGTAACTACAAGGATAATTGTGTCTTTTGTATTCTGCGGCAGAACAGCCGGCACAAACTCTTTCACGAGGATATAAACAGAATCATTGAGCGCTAGTGTATCATTTTTCATCACTGGCCGGTCATCAGGTGTGAGCTTCACCTTTTCCAGCCTGTTGCCTGCCTCAATAAACATTTCGCCCGCCCCGGCAACGTTAACAATGCTGTCTGTTGCCGTGGTGTCAGATTGAAGAAACGGAAGAATGATCCTTACGGAGTCAAGCTTGTAATAGTAGTCCAACGGCACCCTGATGCTCTCGTAATCATACCCTGAAAGGTATCTGAAGATCGTGTCCGGCTCAGGCCTTGAGGCATGGAAGATAAGTATTCCGAGGGCTTCGCGGAGAGGGTCACCGCTCTTCTTCCATATGCCGGCAGATGAATGAAGCCTCTGAATGAACTTCAATGATGCCTCCGGGTCAAGCGTGATCTTATCTATCGTTGCAGGGCCGGTTACCGGCGTTCCGCGAATCTGCCTTGAACCTATTTCCTGAGTGGCAGCAGAATCAATGACTGTCATCCGCGCATGCTCAAGCTTTGTCTCTCCCTGACTGAATACCGGTGCTGCACTGAAGATAAGAAAGATTAGAGCCTGAAGTATGATGTTTATCGATCTGATCTGCTTAAGACTGGTTAAAATTCTCATAATTGCTCTCAGCTTGTAAAAAGACTATATTTGCAAAAATAGCCATTTATATGGTTTCCCTTTTTCAAACGGAAATAAACAGGAAAGTGATATACCGCAATATCAAAGACAGGGACGCCTTCTGATAATTATCCTGCCCAAGTACTGTTAACCAGTCAATTTTTCTTTCGTTTTGTTTAACTTAAAATTATTCTCCCATGACTTTACCCTATTGCGAACCTTTTAAGATTAAAATGGTTGAGTCACTCCGAAAAAGCACACATGCAGAGCGAGAGGAGTGGATCAGGCAGGCTTCTTATAATCTCTTCAACCTGAGGTCAGAGCAGGTATTCATTGATCTCCTTACAGATTCAGGCACTGGTGCCATGAGTGACAAACAGTGGGGTGCAATAATGACCGGCGATGAGAGTTACGCCGGTGCTTCCTCCTATTATAACCTTAAGGAAGCTATCCGGGACATAACCGGGTTTGAGTATTTTCTTCCCACGCACCAGGGACGAGCTGCAGAGAATGTGCTCTTCTCGGTACTTGTGAAGGAGGGCGACATCATCCCCGGAAATTCCCATTTCGATACCACAAAAGGACATATAGAATTTCGTAAAGCAACCGCCGTCGACTGCACTGTCGCGGTGGCAAGGGATATAAAAGCAACAGATCCGTTCAAGGGCAATGTTGACCTTGATCTCCTCGGGAAAGTGCTTGATGAGACTCCGCGCCAAAAGCTCGGATGTATCGTTATGACAGTAACCAACAATACCAGCGGAGGACAACCGGTAAGCATGGCAAACTTGCGTGGAGTACGCTCACTGGCAGACAGGTATGGAGTACCGGTGATAATTGATTCAGCCCGCTTTGCAGAGAATGCCTACTTCATCAGGATGCGCGAGGAGGGATATTCACATAAAAGTATCAGGGAGATAGCCAGGGAGATGTTCTCCTATGCCGACGGCATGACAATGAGCTCAAAGAAGGATGCCATTGTTAACATAGGAGGCTTCATAGGCTTCAGGGATAAGGAGTTGTTCCGTAAAGCATCAACATTCAATATAATGTTTGAAGGATTTGTCACCTACGGGGGTATGGCAGGGCGTGACATGAACGCACTTGCCATTGGACTCTATGAAGGCACAGAGTTCGAATACCTTGAGTCACGTATCAGCCAGGTGGCAAGACTGGGTGAGAAGATGCGGGCTGCAGGCATACCTCTGCAGTTGCCCTTGGGCGGTCATGCAATATTCATCGATGCCGGCACTTTCCTTCCGCATATCCCTGCTGAGGAGTTTCCGGCTCAGCGCCTTGCAGTGGAGTTCTACCTCGAGGGTGGCATCCGCAGCGCCGAGATTGGAACAATTATGGCAGACCGTGACCCCGTAACACGTGAGAACAGGTATCCGGATCTTGAACTTGTAAGACTGGCAGTACCGAGAAGAGTATACACTGATAATCACATGGATTATGTCGCTGCTGCCGTCAGTAATGTTTTTGAAAGGAGGAACGAGATCAGAAGAGGCCTGGCAATCAGATGGGAAGCCCCCATCATGAGACACTTCACCGTGGAACTTGATCTGCTCTCTTAATCCAAAAAACCTATCTTTGTTAGCGAATAACAGAACTCTGATGATACGATCAATGACAGGATACGGCAAAGCCATGCTTGAAACACCACGCCGTAAAATAACAGTTGAGGTTAAGTCGCTTAACAGCAAACAGGCAGATATAAGCACAAAGCTTCCATGGCTCTATAAGGAAAAGGAACTGGATATCCGGAATTTGATCCTCCGGAAACTTGAAAGAGGTAAGATAGACCTCTTCATCTCCTTTGATGTCATGGACGAAGAGCAGACACCGGTGATTAACAGGAACAATGTAAAGAGTTACCTGAACCAGCTCAGGGATATTAGTGATGAGCTCGGCCTTGAAAACAAGAGCGACCTGCTTGGAATAGTCATGAGACTGCCCGAGACACTTAAGACAGACAGGCCGGAGCTGACTGATGATGAATGGCAGATTGCATCCGGTCTTATAGATGACGCCCTTGCCATGACTGATGTGTACCGCGTTGAGGAGGGCAAAGCGCTGGCCGCCGATCTTAATAAATCGGTAAACATGATCACAAAGTACCTTGAACAATTAGGTACAGTTGAGGGTGACCGCCTTGCCCGCATGAGAGAGAAGCTCAATTCATCTCTCAGGGATGCTGTCGCGACAGAAAACATTGATCAGAACCGTTTTGAACAGGAACTGATCTTCTACCTGGAGAAAATGGACATCAATGAGGAGAAGGTTAGGCTTAAAAAGCATTGTGACTACTTCCGCGAGACACTGGAAACCGACGGACAGAACGGTAAGATGCTCAATTTCATCGCACAGGAAATGGGACGCGAGATCAACACCATCGGCTCAAAAGCCAATGATGCTGCAATGCAGAAACTGGTGGTGATGATGAAGGATGAACTGGAACGCATTAAAGAACAGACACTTAACGTTCTCTGAACCTGATGAATTCTGAAGTTAAACCACGCGTACTGATAATCTCAGCACCTTCAGGAGCAGGAAAATCGACATTGGTAAATCACCTGCTGGCAAGTGGACTGCCGCTCCAGTTTTCGGTTTCAGCCACCAGCAGGAAACCCAGGGGCGGTGAAAAGGACGGACATGAGTACTACTTTATTTCAGCAGTTGAATTCAGAAAAAGAGTTGATGCCGGAGAATTTATCGAGTGGGAAGAGGTTTACAAGGATCATTTTTACGGGACATTGAGAAGCGAGATCGACCGGATCACAGAGGCAGGCAAAATGCCACTTTTTGATGTTGATGTCAAGGGCGGCATCAGCCTTAAGAATATCTTCGGTGATAATGCCCTGGCCATATTCATTATGCCTCCCTCAGTTGAGGAACTGAAACAGAGGCTGATCAGAAGGGGTACAGACCAGGAAGATAAAATAGCCATGAGGGTCGATAAGGCCTACAAGGAAATAGAGCTTGCCGGCAGGTTTGATATGGTCATTGTTAATGACGACCTTACAAGAGCCTGCAACGAGATTCTAACCGTCGTTTCAGGGTTTTTGAATGATAGGTGATGAATACAGGACTATTCTTCGGATCATTTAATCCTGTTCATATCGGGCATATGGCAATAGCAAACTATATTGCCGAATATACGACACTGAATGAGATATGGTTCGTAGTCAGTCCACATAATCCGCTGAAGTCGAAAGAGACGCTGCTTGCAGGCCGAGACAGGCTGTATATGACTGAGCTGGCTATCGGCGGTGACAGCCGCTTCAGGATATCAGATATTGAGTTCAACCTTCCACAACCTTCGTTTACAATTGATACTCTTGCCTGGCTTGCTGAAAAATACCCTTCGCGCAGGTTTACGCTTATTATGGGAGAAGATAACCTGTCAACACTGCACAAATGGAAGAATGCAGAGGAACTGGTAAAGAGATATCCATTAATAGTTTATCCGCGGCTTGAGCCGGGTAAGAGAACCAGTAAAAGACTGGATGAGATTCTTTCCATGGCTACAGTCACAAGAGTAGAGGCACCTATAATGGAGATATCCGGGACTTTCATAAGAAAAGCGATCAGGGAGGGGAAGAATGTTTCATGGTTCGTTCCGGCACCCACGTGGAGATATATACGGGAGATGCATTTCTATGAATAGGCAGTAACAATTAAGAATTAAGAATTAAGAATTAAGAATTGATAATCAGTCTATTGGATTACAGACCGAAAACCTCATGACTGCAAGACCGCAGGACCCTCAGACTTTCGACTTTGGACTTTAGACTTTAGACTGACTTTCAGACTTTCCTGATGATCTCCATTCCCCGTTGAATGGCCTGCTCATTCAGAGGGATGAGGTTATGGTAACGTTCCGGGAGTGATTTCCGGAGACCCTTGATAACATATTCTATCTTGAGAATGGGCTTGACCTTCATGAAGCCACCCAATACAATCATATTGAAGACCTTCTGCATTTTCATTGTGGCAGCCTCTTCGGCGGCGTCGATCCTGTAGATGGTTATGTCTTTACGCGTCGGATGATGTGTTATGCCGTTCCCGTCATAGATAAGTGTACCGCCCGGTTTTACCGTGCCCTCAAATTTATCCATGCTCTGCTGGTTCAGTATGATGGCCGTATCAAAGCTCCTCAGAATCGGTGAGCTTATACGTTCATCACTAAGTATCACGTTGACATTGGCAGTGCCGCCCCTCATCTCTGGGCCATATGACGGCATCCAGCTTACTTCCATATCCTGCATCATACCTGAATAGGCCATGATCTTGCCCATAGACAATACACCCTGTCCGCCGAAGCCTGCAATAATTATTTCTTCTGTCATGATGTGATTATAAATTAAAAATGATTTGTGCCGTATAGCAGAGACGCAGCATGCTACGTCTCTACGGATCTTCTATTATTCGGCTGGTACCTTTATATCTCCCAGTGGATAGAAGGGAATCATGTTCTCTTCCATCCATTTGTTTGATTCAACAGGCGTCATCTTCCACCCTGACGGGCAGTTGGAGACCACCTCAATGAAACATGTGCCTCTCTTTTCGTTCTGGAACTGAACTGCCTTTTTCAGAGCTCTCTTCAGTTTCTTTACACCTGAGGCAGTGTTGACGCTATGCCGTGTTACAAAGCATGTGCCGGGAAGCATGGCAACGATATCTGCCATTTTGATTGGCGAGCCCATCATAGAAACATCACGGCCGTAGGGTGAAGTTGATGATTTCATTCCGGGC
>JALOMO010000204.1 GCA_025455395.1 Bacteroidales bacterium | reverse complement strand
CCCGGAACTCACGCTCTGCAGAAGGCTTTCGCCCGTATGGGTCACCCGTTACTGCAGGAACTTTTGTCACGCATGTTGTGAAAATCACCGGCAGCAGCACAGCGATAACAATCATTAAAGTCTTCTTGTACATTGTGTGATTTTTTAGTAGTTGAACTGCCTCTTTCTGATTCTTTCAGACATTATAAGTTGAGGAGGATGTTTCTCCGCCACGGCCTGTCCAGTTGGTATGGAAAAACTCTCCCCTTGGCTTGTCAATGCGCTCATAAGTATGTGCCCCGAAATAGTCTCTCTGTGCCTGCAGGAGGTTTGCCGGGAGGCTCGCACACCTGTAACCGTCAAGATAGGCCAGTGCAGACGAAATAGCCGGCACCGGCAGCCCCTGTGTCACTGCGGCCGCCACTACCCTTCGCCATCCTGCCTGTGCACGTTCAATCTTCTTGTTGAAGAAAGGATCGAGGAGAAGGTTTGCAAGGCCGGGGTCCTGATCGAACGCCTCCTTTATCTTGCCCAAAAATATTGACCGTATGATGCATCCTCCCCTCCACATAAGAGCTATGCCTCCGTAATTGAGATTCCATTTGTACTCCTCACCGGCAGCCTTCATGAGTGAGTAGCCCTGTGCATATGAAACAATTTTCGATGCATATAATGCATCATGAAGGTCAGACAGTATTGCTTTGCGATCACCGGTGAAGGAGGCTGGTTCCCATTTAAGTTTTGCTGAGGCTTTCGCCCTCTCATCCTTGATTGCCGAAAGGCATCTTGAAAAGACCGCCTCGCCGATAAGAGTAAGTGGGATGCCCTGATCTAGTGCTGCAGTGACAGTCCACTTGCCTGTTCCCTTCTGCCCTGCCTTGTCCAGAATCTTATCTACCAACGGCTTTCCGTCGTCATCCCTGAATGCCAGAATATCTACCGTTATCTCTATCAGATAGCTGTTCAATTCTCCCTTGTTCCATTCGCTGAAAACCTGGTGCATCTCATCAGCCGTCATCCCCAGCATATCTCTCATAATGTGGTAGGCCTCCGTTATAAGCTGCATATCGCCGTACTCTATCCCGTTGTGCACCATCTTGACAAAATGGCCTGCGCCACCCTCTCCAACCCAGTCACAGCATGGTGTACCGTCGTCTACTTTGGCAGCTATCTTCTGAAACAAAGGCTTCACCAGAGGCCATGCGGCAGGCGATCCCCCGGGCATAATTGAAGGACCCAGCAGTGCTCCCTCCTCTCCTCCTGATACTCCGGTTCCTATGTACAGAAGTCCCTTGCTCTCGGCATAATGTCTCCTTCTCTCAGTATCAGGGAAGTGCGTGTTGCCACCGTCTATTATCAGGTCACCCTTCTCCAGATGTGGAAGGAGAGTTTCAATCATCTCATCAACAGCCTGACCTGCCTTGATCATCAACATTATCTTCCTGGGGCGCTTCAGCGACGCAACCAGCTCTTCAACAGATGATGTGCCTCTTATCATCTTTCCGGAGGCCCTGCCGTTTATGAAACTCTCAACACGTGAGTATGACCTGTTATATACTGATACTGAAAAACCCTTACTCTCGAGGTTAAGCACAAGGTTCTCTCCCATAACTGCAAGGCCCACAAGGCCGATGTCTGATAAATTTTCCATTTGATAGCTTTTTATGGATTTAACACAACAGGTCAAATTTATTAATTTGTTTGATCATACATCATATAAGTAAAAGAGGTGAGCAACTTTCGTTACTCACCTCGGTTTTTTTAAAATCATTTCCCCTCCTCAGTGAGGAGGGGTCCGTCCGCCAACAGGCGGACGGGGGGTGGTCTGTCCTGCTAAAAAGCGAAGAGCAAGAAGCATGAAGCATGGGGCAATAGGAGCAGGCAGCAGGAACTTAAGATTGGAATTACAGAATTTAGTACAGACCACCTCCCCCCTTTCCGCCAAATGGCGGATCGGGGTACTCCTCCTGACTCAGGAGGAGAAATCCTGGCCTAATATAATCCTACCCGCTACTTTCCGTCCCACCCTGCTATCCGTGCCCATAGATGCCACGCAGCATAGGCTTTCATGTTGGCATTCAGCGGCTGGCTGTGTGCTGATGAGCAACTGTACCAGTCAACACCGACGGTATGAGAATTTTGCCATTGTATCGCCCAGTTTGCATCACGGACCCCGTCATTATTGCTGTCATAGTCACAGGCGTCGTTGGGTATCTTGTCGCCGAAGTAAACACCATCAGGATTATATGATTCAATATCAGCGAAGTCAAACAGCCATTTATTGTTTGTGCGGCAGTATTCCCTGATCTGCTCGTTCCGTTTATGCAGGTTACCGTTCAATCCTCCTCCATCAAGATGGCCTGTCATGTAGACAAACGCTACGTCAGGGAAGTCCTCTTCAAGACCGTTCATCAGGCTGAGATATGTTGTAATATTATCAGCAGTGGCTGTAGATACCTGTCCGCACCATGACCAGATTATAACATTCACATCACTGTTGGCAGCAAGATAAGTGCGGGTCTCCGCTTCCCACTGAGTGTAGTTCGGGTTCCCCAGATCACCGGGCATAGCGTAGTCATGAAGATCAAGGGCACCGCCGGTGCCACCGTTGTTCCACGCATAGACATTGCCTTTAAACGTGACAAGCCCTGTCATCCCTGAGGTTACCTGGCTGCCGTGAGAGGTGTGCCCATATGCAATATGCAGGTCACTCTTGGCCTTTGTGATCCATTCAGAAGGAATTGCTGAGAGATCAATTGCGGAGTGGTTCACCACTGTGCCACTGACGGGCACAGGTTCAGGGTCTTTCGAACATGAAG
>JALOMO010000029.1 GCA_025455395.1 Bacteroidales bacterium | reverse complement strand
GTGAAGTGCGCCGTGACAGGGAGACATCATCATGGAGCTTCGTTACAAAAGAATTTGGGTCAACAATAACACACCTGGGCGAGCTTGGGGGGCTGCAGGATATCACCCCGCCGCTTCGTCTTTCCCTGGTACCTTATGTGTCGGGTTATATTGAAAAAATGTCTGATGAACCCGGAGTCAGCACATCCTATAATGGCGGACTTGATCTCAAGCTTGGTCTCAGCGAAAGTTTCACCCTTGATGCAACACTCATTCCCGATTTCGGGCAGGTGCAGTCAGATGACCACGTGCTTAATCTTACACCATACGAAGTCAAGTACAATGAGAACCGGCCTTTCTTCATGGAGGGAACAGAACTTTTCAACAGAGGGAATATATTCTACTCAAGAAGAATAGGAGGGTTGCCTCATCTTTTTGGCGATGTTTACGACCAACTGTCCGAAAATGAATATGTGTCGGAAAATCCAGCCGAGGTGGGTCTTATAAATGCAACAAAAGTTTCAGGGCGAACCAGGCATGGTCTCGGCATCGGTTTCTTCAATGCTGTAACAAATAACGTATATGCCGAAGTGAAAGATTCTGTGACAGGTGAGATACGAAAGATATTGACGGAACCTCTAACCAACTATAATATGATTGTGTTCGACCAGAACCTGAAAAACAATTCATATGTCAGCCTGGCAAATACTAACGTGATCAGGAATGCGGAAAAGGATGAAAACTTCTATACAGCCAATGTTTCAAGCTTTGAAACACTTATTAAGTCAAAGGATCAGCTTTATTCGGTAGCTGCTACAACAAATCTTAGCCAGAAGTATTTTACTGACAGCACCGATCTTGGCCATGCAATAGATTTCAACATAGGTAAAACTGGAGGCGTTTTCAGAACCGATTATAATCTGTCACTTATGAGTGCTACCTATGATCCGAATGATATGGGATATATCAGGAGAAACAATGAGCTGGAACATTCGGTCGACTTTTCTTACAATGTGTTTGAACCAAGGGGCAACCTGATGATGCAGAGATATTCACTGGAGTTTTCCTATGAGCAGCTCTACAAACCCAGGGTATTCACTCAGTCGGAGATTGAACTCAACACCATGATCGTTTTTATGAACTACTGGTCATTATCTGTCGATGCAGGAATAACACCATGGGGGGAGCATGACTATTTTGAGCCGAGGACAGATGACATGTCAGTTTACTATTTCAGGTCTCCGGGCATGCTGATCGGGTTCAGAGGTGACACTGACAGGAGCAAGAAACTATATGCGGAGCTGAACATGGGGTATGGCATTAACAGTTCGGAATATGGCCAGCGCCTGTATGAGTGGTCTGCAGAGGCATCTTATAAGTTCAGCAGGAAGTTTTCGATCGAATATGCATTTGCCATGGAGCGCCTCATTAACGATATAGGTTATGTTGGCAATGGAGTCGGTGATGAAATATTCTTCGGCAAACGTGGTGTTTCGACAATAGAACATACTCTCTCCGGCGCCTTCATTTTCACGGCGGACTCCTACCTTACACTCCGCGGCAGATATTACTGGTCAAAAGCAGATTATGACGGTGACTACTATCTGCTGAATACTGATGGCACTCTTGAACCATCAGCCTTTGGCGGGACCTCTGACCTGAACACGAACTTCCTTAATATTGATATGGTCTATACCTGGCGCTTTGCTCCCGGAAGTGAGCTTTCAATAGTCTGGAAAAATGCTATCAGGTCTTTTTCTGATTATATAATTGAGAACCCTGTCGATAATTTCAGGGATATGTTTAATCAGCCACAGTCAAACAGCATCTCTTTGAAGATTTTGTACTACCTTGACTACCAGAATTTCAAGAAATTGTTTTAGTCATATATCTGATAAACAATATGATTCAAAGGATTCAAACCCTCTTCCTGTTTGCCGCTACAGTGCTTTCAGGTTTAATGATGACAGGTGATCTGCTTCTGCTGAATAACAACACAGGTACAATCTTTTCGCTGGCATTCACAGGACTTGGAGAGTCTGACGGAGATCCTGTACAGCGTCTCTGGCCGCTGACAATAATTATTGCCGTCGTTCCTCTGCTTACCCTCGCGGCAGTATTCCTTTATAAGAACAGATCCCTGCAGATGCGGGTGACTATGATTGCACTTATGCTATCCCTTGGCACTGTCTTACTCGGAGCCTATTATGTTTACATGTTCGACAGGAAGATAGACGTAACGATAATGTGGAAAGTGAAATCAATCTTCCCGTTGGTATCAGCAATCCTTGCGTGGCTGGCATACCGGGGCATCCTTAAGGATGAAATTCTGGTAAAATCGTATGATCGTCTCAGATAATCTCGAGTCTCTCCTGATCGGTAATCTTCTCACAGTAGTGGCATTTTAATGCCACCGGTTTCTTGGAAACCACCCTGAAACGGGTTGTCACCTTTTCGAAATTGGTAATGCACTTGGGGTTCATACACTTGGCTATGGCAGTGATGGTATCAGGCACAGCGACAACACGTTTCTCAATGACCTGGTAGTCCTTAATTATGTTGAGCTTTGCATTGGGTGCCACAAGTGCTATACGGTTTATATCATCATCCTCAAAGAACTTGCCCGCTATCTTGATGATGGCCTTTTTTCCGTCCGTTTTGCTATCGAGGTTCGTTCCGAAGGTGATCTGATTCCTGATCCTGTCAAGCCCGAGGATCTTTATAACCTTGAACAGTGTAATGGCCGGTATATGATCAATGACCGTTCCCGACTCTATGGCGCTGACAAGCAGCTGCTTGGGATCATTCATGTTTTTCATGGTCTCTTATTTTAGTCCCAGTAAAGTACAGATAATGGCCTGCCTGGTGTAGACACCGTTAAGGGCCTGCTCAAAATAGTATGCCTTGTCATTTGCATCAACATCAGGATTGATCTCATTCACACGCGGTAGGGGATGCAGTATCCTCATGCCTGATTTTGTTCCGGAGAGCATATGATCATATAATACATATGCATTCTTGACCTTTTCATATTCCATCGGATCGGAGAAACGCTCCCGTTGAACCCTTGTCATATAGATGATATCTGCATTATCAATGACACTGGCAAGGTCGGCCGTTTCATGGTATTCGAGCCCAAGGTTGTCAAGGTATAGTTTATACTCATCAGGCATCTTAAGCTCATCGGGTGCCACAAAGTTGAATGATGTGCGCCATCGCGACATTGCCATCAGCAGTGAATGGACTGTACGGCCGTATTTAAGGTCACCTACCATGCATATGTTCAGTTGATCAAGTGATCCTTGTGTTTTAAGTATAGAGTAGAGGTCAAGAAGGGTCTGCGTGGGATGCTGGTTAGCCCCGTCACCTGCATTTATCACGGGTACTGTGGCTATCTCGCTGGCATATCTGGCACTTCCTTCTATGGGGTGACGCATAACTATCATGTCAGCGTAGTTGTTCACTGTCCTGATAGTGTCATTAAGGGTCTCACCTTTACTTACACTTGTGCTTGATGCGTCGGTGAACCCGATGACCTTTCCTCCTAGCTTACTGACCGCACTCTCAAAACTGAGCCGTGTACGGGTTGAAGGTTCAAAAAAGAGTGTTGCCACCACCTTCCCGTTAAGGATATCCTGGACAGGGTTCTTTTCAAACTCGGCGGCAAGTTTCAGGATCTTCGTGATCTCCTCGGTGTTGAGATCGTCAATGGAGACTAAGCTTCTGGTTTTCATTAAGATGTATTTAACTGCCTGGGATATTGCAAAGTTATATAACAATTGCTGTTGTGACAGGGATGTTAAAAAGTATTGAAAAATATATAGCCTGTGCTTAACCTACGGGAGAAAGTGAGATGCCTTCGATCTTGTGAAGACGATCTCTGACTCTTGGAGCGTGTGATGCTCTTACTGAAATATCAGCCGTGCAGTTCTCTTCCGTGCAGGTCATATCATGCTGAATACAACCCTCTTCCTTGATCACTTTCATAACATCGTTCATCACAAGATATGGAAATGTGACAAGCCACCTTTCCATGACATGCATCTCGGTTATGCTGGCGTTGTCAAGTGCATCTGCTGCTGCTGACCGGTATGCATTAATGAGGCCGCTTACTCCCAGCAGGGTTCCGCCGAAGTATCTTATTACAACAACAAGAATATTTGTCAGTTCACGCGAGTTTATCTGCCCAAGAATAGGTCTGCCTGCGGTGCCTGACGGTTCACCGTCATCATTTACCCTCCAGGTAAGCCTGTCAGGAGCAAGTACCCATGCGTAGCAGTGGTGCCTGGCATCATGATACTCCTTTCTCAGCGCCTCGAGCCTTGCTTTAATCTGTTCCTGCGAAGTCACAGGAATAGCAATGGCAATGAATCTGCTGCCACGGTCCTTAAACAGACCTCTTGATTCTGCTGCTATTGTTCTGTATGTGTCTGTGAACAACATTTCATTCATGAAATATAACCTTCCAATCCCTTGATTATGGTAATCACCCCCATGATTAAAAGCAATGTATATATTGCGTAAGTGAAATATTTCTGGCTTATCCTGGTCATGAGTTTATCTCCCATACGGAGACCCAGCAGCAACGCCGGAACTGAACAGAGGGTCAATATAAGGGTCTCTTTTTTTATCAGACCAGCCACCAGGTAGAAGACGATTGCATATGATACTGCAAAAAAGATGAACATCGAAATGATTGCGTTGAATTTCTCCTTTGGCGTTTTTACTGATGAAAGGATAACCGCAACAGGCGGGCCTATAATGCCTGTGCATCCGGCCAGAATACCACCGAATAATCCTGAGACAGAAAGTGCAGTTCTGTCTGACTTAATCCCTAAACGTAACCCACTTAGCATGAATATTACAATAAGTATGATCAGCACTCCCCATACAAGCTGTATACCTGAAGATGGCACATATTTAAGTATAGCAGTGCCGACACCGACACCTGCACCGGTTGTAAGCGCCATTATTCCCAAAGGCTGTCCCTTGACAATTTCCTTTGACTTCTGATAATATACCAGCGAAAAGATAAAGTTGATAAATACGATGAACACAGCAGTGTCAGTGACAGGAAGAAAGAGCTGAATCATAGGAACAGCTACCAGGGCGAGGCCGAATCCCGTAAAGCCCCTCACCACGGAGGCAAGGAAAATGATCAGTGACAATGCAATAATATTGGTTGTGCTGATCACTCTATTCGCTGTATAAAGCCATATGACTGAACTCTTTCGCGAATGTCTCCAGTGGGGCATCCCACCTCGCAATCTCTTCCCTGACCGACAGTCCGTTTTCAAGAACCTCTCTCATCCGGCTGTCTCCCGAAAGTATATCAAAAGGTATTAGCCTGTATTCATATTCATAAGGAGGAGGATTGAACCTCAGTGAGTCAGGAGGTGATGTTCTGATTATTGAATCAAACAGATGAAGTGCTGTTGCCACAGGTCTGAAAAGGGAGGCATCGGTGACATGTATTTGGATACCCCGGCAGTTCTCACCCTTAAACTTGTGGAATGTGGGAATAAAATCGTGTATCCTGAATTGGCAGCCGGGAATACTTTTGGCTTTAAGATCATTATGAAGCCTGGTGGCATTTATGAAGGGAGCACCTGTCAGTTCAAACGGAATAACAGTTCCGCGTCCTTCCGAGAGATTAAGAGCTTCTGCAAGTACGGTGCCCGGATAAACAACGGCCGTCTCAGGTGTTGGCATGTTGGGGGAGGGGAGAACCCATGGCAGAGCTGTCTCACGGTAAAGTGAGTTGCGTCTCCAGCCTTCTGACCTGACGATGTGGAGATCACACCCGGGAATATACTTTTCCTTTATCCACAAAGCCATCTCGCCTATGGTCATGCGGTGACAGAGAGGTATTGATGCTCCTCCAACAAATGTAAAAAACTCTTCCTTTAGCACCGGCCCGTCTATTTGTACTCTTCCGATTGGGTTGGGTCTGTCAAGTATCCAGATTGGTATCCCGGCCTCAGCACAGGCTTCCATGCAAAGTTTGACAGTCCATATATATGTATATAATCTTGCTCCGACATCCTGCAGGTCTGCGACAAAGGCTTCGAGCCCGTTAAGCATTGCAGGAGTAGGCTTACGGTGCTCGCCGTAAAGACTGTAGACCGGGATGCCAAGAACGGGATCTGTTGTTCCTTCCCACTCAATCATATTATCCTGCGTCTGTCCTGAAATGCCGTGCTGCGGACCGAAGAGGGCTGCAAGCACGCAACCGCTGTTACTGTCAAATACCTCGGTGATAAACCTGAAGTCAGAGGTTACGCTCGAAGAGTGGCATAGCACTCCTATTCTTTTACCACGGAGCCGCTCAGGCATATGCCTGGCAACAACCTCCAATCCTGAAATCGTCTTCATAATCAGACAAAAATATTAAAAAAAGAGGTGATCTGCGACAACAGATTATGATATCTCAGTGTTACTGTTAATAGTTATATTTGAAACCTTAAACATACCATTTGCATGAGATCGCTGTTATCAATTGTATTCGTTTCAATCCTGATATTATTTTATTCGTGTACTTCAACCCCCGGTGCAGAGCTTGATATCTACGTTACTACCGACCTTCATGGTATGGTGCTGCCATTTAACAACACAGAGGGAGAAGAGACCGACCGCTCTCTGGCCAATCTGGCCTCGCTTGTCGAATCTGCGTCGGAAGAGAATATTATCCTGCTTGATAACGGGGACATTTTACAGGGAGATCCGCTTACATACTATTATAATTTTGTTGACACTGCACGCACACACGTCATTGCTGACATGCTAAACCACCTTGGATATGATGCTGCAACAGCAGGCAATCATGATATTGAAGCAGGGCACCCGGTCTATGACAGGCTCAGAAGTCAGTATAAGTTTCCGCTCCTGGCTGCGAATGCCGTCAGCACCACAACAGGCGAACCATACTTCACCCCATATACTGTGATCAGGAAAAGTGGTTTGAAGGTTGTTGTATTCGGACTTATCACCCCCTCAGTTCCTGACTGGCTTCCTGAAGCACTTTACAGTGGCATAAGGTTCGATGGAATGGTCGAAACAGCACAAAAATGGATGCCGGAAATACTCAGGGAAAAACCTGACCTTATCGTAGGACTTTTTCATTCAGGTGTTGGCGATGACAATGAGACGGCCATGGATGAAAACTCTTCACTCTCAGTTGCAGTCAACGTACCTGGTTTTGACATTATTTTCTGCGGACATGATCATAACCAGGCAGTTAAGAAAGCAATAAATACCGCAGGCGATACGGTTCTTTTACTTGACGGGGGGAGCAGGGCTGCAGTACTGATGCACGTAAACATATCATTGTCGCGGATGCCTGATG
This sequence comes from Bacteroidales bacterium, assembly GCA_025455395.1. GTDB lineage: Bacteria > Bacteroidota > Bacteroidia > Bacteroidales > VadinHA17 > SR-FBR-E99. The sequence goes on along the minus strand of JALOMO010000029.1, from coordinate 35,135 downwards.
GAACTTCACTGAAAAGAGTGGAGGGAGATCTGATACCTATGAACTCTCTTCCGGCTTCTCTATCATTCATTGAAAGATACAACGGTGTATCTGACACAATTAAAGCATATGCCTCAGAAGTCATTGGCAGGTCTGATGCATCGGTCACCAGCCGTGATGCATTTTTCGGACCCTCGGCTTTCGTCGACCTGATTCATGATATTCAGCTTGAAATAAGCGGTGCCGACATCTCCTTTGCGGCACCTCTTTCATATGATGAACAGATAAGTGAAGGAGACCTGCGTATAAGGGATATGTTCCGCCTTTACAGATTTGAAAACTTCCTCTACACATTATCCATGACAGGGACTGAGGTTGACAGGTACCTGGAGCACTCTTACGGATTATGGTTTAATACAATGAATTTCAAGAATGATTTGATGCTAAGGTACAGCCTTAACGGTGAGGGGAAGCCTATAATTGTGAATGGCAGACCCAGGCTGAGAAACCCTTCATATAATTTTGACTCTGCAATGGGAATACGATATGTTGTTGATGTCACGAAACCTCAGGGAGCAAGGGTAACTATCACATCACTCAGTGACGGGACAGCTTTCAGCGGGGACATGACCTATAGAGTAGCAGTCAACTCATACAGGGCTAATGGCGGAGGAGGACACATTGAGGCAGCAGGCTTATCCAAGGACGAAATGGAGGAGAGGATCATCTCTTCAACGCCGCGTGACCTGAGGTTCTATATGACTGAATGGATTCGTCATAAAGGGGAGATATCCCCTGTGCCTCAATCACAATGGACCTTAAATCCTGTTAAATGGACCTCTGCTGCCGCAGAGCGTGAAAGAAAAATGCTCTTCCAGGAAAACTGATAATAAATAAACTAAGTATAAAATAAATGAAAAACAAATTAAAATTTCTTGCGATAGTACTGACAATGTTCGTGTTAACCGCAGCCGGGGAGAAAGAGCAGAAACCTTTGAATCTTATAATCTTTATAGGTGACGGAATGGGAACTGACCAGGTATATGCCGGTATGACAGCTAGCGGATTCACAATGACCTTCCCTGCTTTTCCGGTTACAGGCTTCAGCATAACATATTCAGCCAACAGTTATATAACTGACTCCGCTGCAGGTGGTACAGCCATTTCCACTGGTGAAAAAACAAACAATGGCATGATAGCTGTTCGTCCTGACAGTACTGAGATCCCGACAATACTTGAGATAGCCAGAAAGGCCGGACTGTCGGCCGGGCTGGTCAGCACAAGTACAATAACACATGCCACACCTGCATCGTTCGTGGCACATGATGCTTCCAGGGGAAGCTACGAGGATATTGCAGAATGGTTTTTAAAGGGGACCGCCGATGTGTTCATCGGAGGAGGAAAAAACCACTTCAGTGCACGAAGTGATTCTGCTGACCTTACCGTTGAGCTGAAGAAGATGGGTTATGATGTTGTCTATAGTCTGCCTGATCTTAAAAACTCAACATCAAATCGCATCGCAGGTCTCATGGCAGAAGAAGGGCTGCCATACATCGACCAGGGAAGAGATACATCTTTCCTTGCTGCTGCAACTGCAAAGGCACTGGATGTGCTTTCACGCAATAAAAAAGGCTTTATTCTTATGGTTGAAGGTTCGCAGATTGACTGGGCTGCACATGACAACAATATGAAAAGAACAGTAGAGGAGGTGCTTGATCTTGACAGAGCCGTTAAGGTTGCCTATGACTATGCCAGGAAATCAGGAAATACTCTCATTGTTGTCACCGCCGATCATGAGACAGGGGGATTGAGTCTTACAGGAGGCAATGTCAAGGAGATGACGGTTTCAGGCACATTCGGTACAAAAGGCCACTCGGCTGTCATGGTACCTGTATTTGCTTTTGGCCCAGGCGCTTCAGCTTTCTCCGGTGTACAGGACAACACTGAACTGTTTCATGACTTTGTCAAGCTTCTCTCCCTGAAGAAATAGAATCTGATGCCTCAGCAGGATGAACATAATACCGGACTGCAGCTTCCTCTGGTGGAAGAATTTTACTCCATACAGGGCGAGGGTTACAATACTGGCAAGGCAGCATACTTCATAAGAATCGGAGGCTGCGATATCGGCTGCAGCTGGTGTGATACCAAGTACTCATGGAATGCATCTCTTCATCCCCTGGTTGATGTGGAGACGATAACCGGTCACGTGACTCAATCGGGTGCCGACTCAGTAGTGGTAACCGGAGGTGAACCGCTAATGTGGAATCTTGACCCATTGTGCAATATTCTCAAGAGAGAAGGTGTTAAGACCTATCTTGAAACCTCAGGCGCATATCCGTTAACAGGGATATGGGACTGGATAACACTCTCTCCCAAGAAAGGCTCTCCGCCACTCGAAGGTATATGGAAAAAGGCCCATGAACTTAAAGTAATCATTGAGGATGGCACTGATTTTGCAACGGCGGAAGAGCACAGCCGAAAGGTGAGCGCTGATTGTTTATTGTTTCTGCAACCGGAATGGAGCCGGTTCAATGATATTATAGCTGCTATAACTGAGTATGTCAAGAATAATACAAAATGGAATGTCTCCCTGCAGGCACATAAGTTCATGCATATTCCCTGAATGAGTTGCAGGCTTACCATAGCAACCCTGATCCTTTTGTTTCTGAGCCAGTGTTCCGTGACAGGCCAGACCCTGCATACACGTTCCAACAGAGCTCTCAAGTTTTATGACCTTGGTAAGCGGGATTATGACCTGCTCTTTCTCGATCGTGCAGAGAGAAATCTTAAGGTAGCAATAAGTGAAGACGATAAATTCTATGAAGCCCACCTGCTTCTGGGTCAGCTCTACAGTGATATAGGGGAGTGGGAAAAATCTGTGACACACTATCGCAGGGCTGTCTCCATTGACTCTCTCTATTTTATCCCGGCACTTTACAGCCTTGGCCGTGCAGAGATGCGAACAGGCAGGTATATTGAGGCAAAAGCTCATTTCGAGGCATACCTGAACCAGCCAAAAACAACAGCAAAGTTACGTACAGAGGCAGAGTTGTTTATCAGGAACTGCCTCTTTGCGCTCTCCTTTCCGGGTTCTCTGTTTCAGACCGAACCACTCAGCGTCGGTGATTCTGTCAATACAGAGCTTGATGAATACTGGCCTTCAGTCACCGGCGACGGACAGGAGCTATATTTCACCCGTGAGGTCAGAAGAGCCGGCGGATACGGGAGTGACAGGCAGGAGGATTTTTACATCAGCATGTGGAACAGGGAAAACAGTCTCTGGGGAAGGGCCCGGAATGCAGGGGCTCCGCTGAATACTGCAGGCAATGAAGGGGCTCAGTCAATTGCTGCCGATGGCCGCTCTATGTACTTTGCCGCCTGTGACCGTATCGACGGTCATGGACGATGTGATATATATTATTCCCTCTTTGACGGAGTAAGGTGGTCTCCGGGAGTAAACGTAGGCTCTCCGGTGAACTCAACTTCCTGGGAGTCGCAGCCTTCTATAAGCCCTAACGGCAGAATGCTCCTCTTCGTAAGCAACAGGCCGGGCGGAATGGGAGGGATGGATATATGGTATTCTGTTCGTAATATGGATGGCAAATGGCGTACCCCGGTAAACCCGGGAAAAACAATAAACAGCGCTGGTGACGAATTTTCACCCTTCATCTATTTCGACGGGCGAACACTCTATTTTTCATCTGACGGGAGAGAATCGTTCGGTGGATTTGATATCTACAGAACAACAATGAATGCTGACTCAACATGGACAACACCGGTTAACCTGGGGCCTGCAGTAAACACCCCGGCTGATGAGACGGGGCTCATTGTAGAATCTTCCGGCAGGAAGGCATTCTTTTCCTCTGTAAGAGCAAATTCGAAAGGTAAGGATATCTTTTATATAAACCTTCCCGAAGAGATACAGCCTGAACCTGTTTCCTATTTCCGGGGAAAAGTGATAGACAAGGCTGACGGAAGACCCCTGCCGGCCAGGTTTGAACTGACTGACCTGACCAATAACACAATGGTGATTGCCTCAGTTACTGACAAGGCAGGCGGGTTCTTTGTCTGCCTCCCTTCAGGCTTTAGTTATGGACTCAACATTACTGCCGATGGTTATATGATCTACTCCGAGAACTTTGATTTTGAGACCGGGTATACTTCAACCGATCCTTATCAGAAAACAATAGGGCTAAACCGTGTACAGGAGGGCGAGTACATGAGGATGTATAACGTCTTTTACGATACCGACTCATGGGAACTCCTCGAAGAATCAAAACCTGAGCTTGAAAATCTTCTCGAGTTTCTTACAGTCAATAATACCGTGGTCATTGAGGTTGGAGGCCATACAGACTCTGACGGTACTGATGAGCACAACCAGTTGCTGTCAGAACGCAGGGCGATGTCTGTGAGGGAATTTCTTATTAAAAGAGGAATCCGGGCTGACAGGATCTTTGCCCATGGTTACGGGGAGGTATCACCGATCGCCGATAATATAACTCCCGCCGGCAAGAAACTAAACAGGCGTACCGAAATTACAATTCTTTCGGTTGGTGTAAATAAATAAAGGGGAATTGTGATCCCCCTTATCCGACTTTTATCAGACATTAGCAGTACTCCGGAATTGTCAGATTGCTATCTTTTTTTCCAGTGAAGTACCAGTTAAAATTTTCAATCCAGAACTCTCCCGTACCGGAAGAGTAATGTAAACAGATGTGCCTCCGGCATCATTGGGCTCAACCCTTATTGAGCCCTCCAGAGCAAGAATAAGATTTCTGGCCAGGATTAAATTCATAGCGGAATAGGTATCCTGACTGTCGGAATAATGGATCTCAGGATTATCGGAAAGAAGCAGTTGACTGCTCCTGGAAAAACCCTGGCCAGAATCTATTACATATAGAAGGTGATTCTCTCATCGCGGTATGTGCACCCAAACTTGATAAACCCTGAAAATGTATTGTCTAGTGCATTCCTGAACAGGTTGGTTAATATCCTCTCAATCCTCGTCGTATTCATCCTTACCATAAGTTTGTCCGGCAGATCATCTTCCTGGATGAATACGATATTGTCTTTGCCCTTCTTCCTCAACAAAACCCTGAATTGTGAGGCAAGTGACTCATACATTTTAACGGCATCGCTCTCCCTGAGGTCCTCCCTGACGGACCCTGATTCAAGCGCAGCTGTATCGAAGAAGTTTTCAAAAAGACCTATTAACTGTTCACATGATGTAATTATCTGCTCTGAAAACTCACGGCGGTCATTATCACTGAACCTCGTATTGTTCATCAAATATGAGAATGCAACAATCGAATTCATCTGTGTCCGTACCTCGTGAGATACGCCTGCCAATATGTGAGGCTTGTTTAACATCTGGTTAAATTTATTCTGTCCCTGTCCGGTGGTCAGACTGACATCCTTGTAGGCATTGCGAAGTATTTCAAACATATGACCTCAGGAAATAAATACTTATTTCAGTCTCCTGGCGAGTTTGGCAGCTTCTTTGCTGTACCGGCTCCTTGATGCTGATATGGCATCAAACTGCTTCAAAGCTCTTTCCTTGTCCTCTGTCATCATATAGCACAGACCCAAATACCATGCAGCATCCTCAAGATAGAGGTTATCATTGTGCTCGAGGACCTTTGTGAATGACCCGCTTGCCGATGGATAATTCTGAACTTCCATATTCGCCATACCATGCATGAATACCGTTTCAATGTTGCCCTGTTTTGTAGCAATCAGCTGCTCCAGATATCCTATTGCCGTTTCATAATCCTTTGCTGTGTATGATGCTATAGCATTATCCATCAATGAATTGCCTGCATCAACAAGCGAACGGACGGACCCGGGAGACTCATATCGTGCATAATATTTATTGTACAGCTGGTCTGGCGAATCGCTTCTCATAGCGAAATAGAGTGCTGTTGAGATAATAGCAACCAGCGCAACAGCGGCCGCGTATTTGGCCGACTTTGCAATTGTATTTCTGAGAGTGCCTCCTGAGCGTTTTCTCATTTCAATCATTGAGAGTTTGGCTCTAAGTTCAAGAATACTCCTGTCAGCCAATATCTCATTGGTACGGCGTCTCAGCTCTACCTCCCTGGCAAGGCCCGGGTCACGGGCTATTTCACCCATTAACCATGTCTCCTCGGCTTTTCCGGCTGAACCACTCAGGTAATTCTCGATGGTGTGATTGATGTTAATTGTGTTCATAATATGCAATGTTATTTCGCGCCTTATTCATAATAAGCTGTTATACAGCTTTTTACAAGTCAATTATGTTTTCGGGGACTCTACCGCCAGCAGACAATAATTGCTGTCTGGCTTCAGAACTGAACTGCTATTGTTCGGCCCCGCAAAAACTATATGTTGTTATGCCGCTACTGCGGCTCTGATGCCTTGTTAAAATTCAATAATAATAGGAGGCTTGGTTGGTCCGTCCTGTAGTATAATTGCCGCACCGTTTCCGCCGCGTACATTAATCATCTCTTCATTCGAAAGAACAAACTCATTAAAGTTTTCAATTTTCAGGGTTTTCATTGCTTTAATTTTTTGTATGAATTAATCAGGGTTTAATTTCGCTTTATACCGTACATGTCAGTAAGTGGCAATTTGTGACACGAAAAAATTGAAAATTTTCAAAATAAAATGTATGTATCACATATACAATGCATTATATCGATTGTAAATTGACAGTACAGTGTACGGAATAGTTTTATATTTTTGCTGGCGGAAAGAAGGACCCAACTGGATGAGACTAATCCGCAATATCACAGTACTTTTATTTTTTACACTGATACTTATCACTGCATATCCCTGCGGATCGCCTGATACTGATTCTGGTTTGTCGCTGCAGGATAATCATGATACTCTACTTTTACGCCTGACAGGTGAACTCGAGTCAATTATCCTTGAGAGAGACAAGGAAGAAGAGAGAGCTATTCTTACAGAAAAGATTGAAAACTTGCTTAATACAGGAAGCATTCACGACACTCTTCTGATCTCGGATGCCTGTTATCTTATTGGTTATTACTACCTCCTTGGCAACAGGAATAGTCTTGCAATAGAGAAACTTGCCTCTTCGGTACGATACAGGGAATTGTACGGAGTAGCTGATCGACGCTATGCCGTAGGACTAAGTAATATGGCTGCAGCACTTTTCAGGACAGGAGACTATGAACGTGCCTACGGCACTGGTCTTAAAGCCCTGTCGGCGAGGCGACTGGTTGTGGGAAACGATTCCTCATCTCTTTCCGGCAATTATCTTAATCTTGCCAGTATCTGTCTTGAGATGAATAATTCTGACCTCGCCATTAAGATGGCCGAGAGCGGGCTTGAAATTGCAGCCCTTTACCCTGAAAAAATTCAGCAGTCAGCTGTTGCAGATCTATATCAGGTGATAGGTCTCAGTCTTTACCGTAATTCAGAATACACAAAATCTCTCGTCTATTGCCGTGAAGCCCTTAAGCTGTATGACCAGTACGGCCCTGCCGACAGTGAGTCAAGGCAACTTGTTATTAATACTATATCACAGCTGCATCGTGACCTTGGTCAAACGGAGGCAGCTGAGAATTCCTTCAGGACAGGACTTTCATTCAATGGTTCGAAGGAAAGCCAGTACAAATACCTGATATACATTAACTATGCAGGTTTTCTTTCAGAAAACGGAAGGGTTGCTGAAGGAGAGGCAATTCTTGATGAGGGTATTTCATACTGCAAAGAAACATTTGGCACTGACAGCCGTGAATATTGCATGATGCTGGCATCAGCTGCAGCTTTTGCTCATAAAACAGCCGGCGATACACGCAGGGCACTGGAAATATACAAAAACTGCTTCTCCTATATCGAGAAATTTCCTTCGGATGTCTCATTCAAGAAATTCATTCTTGCCGGTTATGCAAGCACCCTTTTCGATGATCGCCAGTATCATAAGGTAATAGAGACGGTTGAAGAGATTATCAGCACAGACACAGATGAGTCAGGTGGGACTTCTCAGCAGAGCAGCAATGTCATATCATTTACTGAGTCAGACATAAATATACTCAATCTTAAATACAGGGCACTTGATGCGCTGGCAGCTGAAACGGGTAGTGCTGATTACATTACCAGGGCGGTTGAGACCGGGCATCAGATTGTTATGCTCTATGACCGGCAGAGACTTGAGATGAGCGAAGAGGAGAGCAGGAACAACCTCAGCGTTCTCTCCCGGGATTTCTACACCGGAATAATTGAGAACTTTCTTCAGCTTCACAGGCTTGATAACAGTCAGGAATCGCTCAGGGGCGCGTTCGAGTACTCGGAGAGGAGTAAAGTTGCAGGATTCCTTGCGTCGATGAGAGAACTTAATGCCGCCCGGTTTTCACTTCCTGAGGAGTTAATTAACCTTGACAATGACATCAAACGTGAAATAGGCTTCTACAAGGAACTTATTGCAAATGAGACCATGAAAGCGAAACCTGATTCGCAAAGGATATCAACATGGGAGAGTATGACTTTCGGTCTTCTAAGATCACGCGATTCTCTCATAAAGGTCTTTGAGACCAGCTTTCCGGCATACTACAATATTAAGTTCAGGAATGAGGTAACGCCTCTGTCGGAGGTAATTTCAGTTATCGGGAAGAATGCCAACCTGTTGAGCTATGTCCTTACGGAAGGAAAGCTAATTATTTTCGTGGTAAACAAACGTGGCACCAATATAATTGAACAGGATATTGATTCCACATTCTATGAATCCCTTGCCCGGTTCAGGAAGATGCTCTCCGTAATGCCTGAGACAAGCAATGTGCGCCAGCCATTCATTGATTTCATGGATCAGGCCTATGAACTCTACGCAGTATTGCTTAAGCCTGTCGTGCCTTATCTGAGGGGTGACAAGATAATCATCTCGCCAGACAACGTTCTCTCATACTTGCCTTTTGAAACCCTCATAACTGAAGAATTCCGAAGTCCTGATCTCCTCTATCGTGACGCCCCATTTGCATTGAAGAGTTACCGGTTCTCTTATATTTACAGCGTCACACTTTCCTCTGAGACTCCTGGGCGCAGCCGGAGCATTGTCAATGACCTTGTGGCTTTTGCCCCCACCTATGCTGGTATGGAGATATCCGATTCACTTCTGGCAAGCCATCCTGGATTGAGAGGGGAAGTGCGCAACCTGCCTTTTGCAATCATTGAGGCGGAAGATGCTGTAAAACAATGCGGGGGAACAGCCTTTACACTTGAGAATGCCACTGAAAGTACTTTCAAAAGTAAAGCAGGAGGGTACGATATAATCCATCTGGCGATGCACACCATCGTCAATGATCGTCATCCGGCCTTTTCAAAAATGATCTTTGCATCTGATGAAAAAGCAAGTGATGATGGCTTCCTCAATACATACGAAGTATATAATTTGCCATTGAATGCTATGATGGTTGTGCTTAGTTCGTGTAACACCGGGATGGGAATGTTCGTCACCGGTGAAGGGCTGCTGAGTCTTGCCAGAGGATTCCTTTTTGCGGGAAGCAGGTCAGTTGTTATGTCTATGTGGGAGGTGGAAGATATTTCAGCGTCTGCCGTGATAAAATCGTTCTACAGGAATATGAGAAGCGGAATGACAAAGAGCGCCGCATTGCGCAATGCACGCTTATCTTTCCTCCGTACTGCAGACCAGACCCGGTCACATCCGTATTACTGGTCAACTCTGGTTATCTATGGCGATGATACACCGCTTTATTATGACAGGGTTAAACTCTATCTCGCATTTTTACTCCTGCTTGTGGCAGCGGCGATCGTGACATCAATTGTTTACAGGGGGCCAAGATCCTGATATTCCGGATCAGTCTTTATGATCTCCATCAGGGCCTCCTTACAGAGGTACTTCTTTCTTCTTGCGTATGTCTCATTCTTCAGACCCATCTTCCTTGCTATTTCCTCATAACTGTAACCTTCACTGAATAAATTCAGAACCATCTGGCAGTCCTCCTTCAGCAGGGCAAATGATCTTGTTACAATCCTTTCGAGTGTGGCGTTTGTTATCTCCTCCTGTCCGTCGCTCTCCGCAATGTCGCCTTCAAATGAAGTATGGCGCGCTTTATAGCGGAGCTGGGTGTTCCATACATTCTTGGCAATACCGAAGAAATAGCCTTTAAGGTCAGATGTAAGCTTTAAACCGTCACCTGTAACCTGTTTATAGAGGATTACAACCGTTTCCTGCAGTACATCGTATACATCATCATCTGATCCGCTGTTCTTCTTCAGATGGTCGCGGATTACCTCATAATAGGCGTCATAGAGGTAAGAAAGTATCTTGCTGTCCTGCCTCCTGATTCCATCAATGATGTCAATGTCCGAGTACTTTTTAAATAAACCCAAGCAAGAGGTATAATTGGCAAATATAGCATTTCCGACGTCGATAACGATATCGCGCTTCCGCAACACATTTGAGCCGGTCAGGCTGAGCAGGTCGACAAATATTGGATATATTTACAGCAGAGAAAAAAATCCGCCTATCAGCTATGACATATCCTTTTGTCAGACAATACGATGCGATGGACTGTGGCCCGGCCTGCATCAGCATGATTGCCCTTCGATACGGCAAGCGTATTTCCCTCGAGACGATAAGGAAAAAGGCCTATATCACCCGCGAAGGAGTATCTTTTCTTGGGCTGAAATCGGCAGCTGAGAGCATAGGTTTCAATGTAACCGGGGTCAAAATCCCATTCAGCACAATGAGGGAGAAAGCCCCTCTGCCATGCATCGTTCACTGGCAACAGAACCACTTTATCGTCATTAACAGGATTTTTCAGGACAGGATTTGGGTCAGTGACCCGGCTCTCGGGAACCTTCGGATGACAAAGGATGAGTTCATTAAGGGATGGGCTCAGGTCAATGATGGAAACGATCCTTCAGGGATGGCCCTTTTTCTGGAACCGGGGCCTTCATTCAGCCGGATTGCTGACGACCCCCTGCCAAGAAGCGGCTTTTCATTCCTCCTTCCATACCTTAAACCATACCGGAAACAGATAGCTTTCCTTATTGCAGGGCTCGTTGCCGGCAGCCTGATACAGCTTATTTTTCCCTTCCTCACCCAGGCAATTATAGACAGTGGTATAAAGAATAACGACATCAGGCTTATATGGCTGATTCTTGCCGGGCAACTGGCTCTTGTCACTGGGAGAATGGCTGTCGAGTTCACCCGCGGATGGATGCTGCTTCTTCTGGGTACAAAACTTAATATTTCTATCGTGTCTGACTTCCTTGCGAAGCTGATGAACCTGCCAATTGCCTACTTCGACAGTAAACTGAACGGAGATATTTTGCAGAGAATTGAAGACAACAGCCGTATCGAAAGCTATCTTACCTCATCAAGTCTTTCCATACTCTTCTCATTCTTCAATTTTCTGGTCTTTGGTATTGTTCTGGCATTTTACAGTGTTCCTGTCCTGATGGTCTTCCTTGCCGGAACCTCGTTGTACCTAATTTATGTGACCCTCTTCATGCCATCGAGGGAAAGGCTTGACAATATGCGATTCAGGCAGATGGCTGAGACCGGGAACAAGATGATCAATATTGTCAACGGCATGCAGGAGATTAAGCTTGCCGGAAACGAGGCCAGTAACAGAAGAGAGTGGGAGGCACTTCAGGAGGAGATGCACAAAACAAGGGTCAAAGGGTTGAAGATATTCCAGTATCAGACTGCCGGCGGGACACTTATTCATGAGTCTGCCAATATTATCATTACCGTCATTTCTGCCACTTCTGTCATAAATGGTACTATGACCCTGGGGATGATGCTTGCAGTACAGTTTATAACAGGTCAGCTTAACGGTCCCGTGTCACAGATAATAAACTTCATGCGATCGACACAGGATGCAAAAATAAGCCTGGAGAGGCTGGCGGAAGTTCATGCGATGGACCCGGAGGGAGCGGACGATGATAGCAAAGTGTGTTTGGCTAAGGGCCCGATCAGGATATCAGTCAGTGATCTGTCATTCAGGTACGAGGGGCCGGGATCGCCGTGGATCATTAATGATCTGAACCTTGTGATTCCTCCCGGAAAGATTACAGCGGTTGTAGGAGAGAGTGGCTCCGGGAAGACCACTTTCCTGAAATTGCTTATGGGATTCTACAACCCGGAAAAAGGAAGCATAGCATTCAATGAAAATCGTCTTGGTGATATAAGTGTAACTTCATTAAGGAAGGCTACAGGCGTTGTTATGCAGGATGGATATATTTTCCCGGACACAATTGTTGCCAACATTGCCCCCGGTGTTGATTCACCTGATATCGATCAGGTCATGAAGGCTGTCAGGGTGGCAAATCTTCAGTCGTTGCTTGAAAACCTGCCGGCGGGGCTCAATACCCGGGTCGGACAGGGAGGGCATGGCCTCAGCCAGGGACAGAAACAAAGGATACTTATCGCAAGGGTTATCTTTAAGGAACCGTCATTGCTATTGCTTGATGAAGCGACAGGTGCCCTCGATGCATCAAATGAACGGTTAATAGTCGAGAACCTGGCCGGATTTTATGCCGGACGCACCGTGATTATTGTTGCACACCGCCTCAGTACAGTCCGATACGCTGACCTGATTGTTGTCCTCGAAAAGGGAAGCATAACCGAGACCGGTAACCATGAGGAGTTGATAGTAAGGAAAGGAGCCTATTACAGGCTTGTCAAAGACCAGCTCGAACTGGGAGCATAACCTTCAGACCCTAAGTTTTTGAGTATGGCTCATAATCATCAGGCATGCCACTGAGTTTTCCTCCGCTGCCGGTGGTATTCACGCCATTGAGACCGGTCCCCTTCTTTTTCTTCTTCATATAATTTAAATAGAGCCTTATTCCAAGGGCTAGAAACACAAACGCAAAAATTAAAATGTCTTTCGTTTCCATAGTTTATTTGACTGAAACAGAAGCCCAAAGTTAAATCTTTTGATCATTCGCACATAGTCCTGTTTTATTTAAATGGTGCAATGATTTGAGTTTTACCAATAATCCATTATTTTCGTGGTTTGAAAAATGGGGAGCATGGCGCTGCCCGGCGTTGCATAGTGCACTGATCTAAAAGGATTAAAGATGACTACCAAAGATCCGGTAAACTCTGTTCATGATGAACAATTCGATGCTGAAGACAAAGCATCTGAAATTAAGGGAGATGAATCCGTTGTTATTTCCTCAGAAGAATCAGAAGCTGATACAGCTCTGATTGAAATGGAGGCTGTTGAAGAGAGTGTCGCTGATGACAATTCTGAAGAGGAGGAGGCAGAGGCTGAGACTCATGACGAAATTAGCGATGAACCTGTCTCCGGGGAGGAACCAGTCAATTATGATGAAATAACCCTTCCGCCAGTTGATTACAGCGGTTCCTCCAGGAAAGAGCTGGTGGAGACTCTTAAATTGATTGTCGATAACAGACCTCCTGCAGAGATCACAGATGATGTAAACAGGATCAAAGAGGTCTTTTATAAGAAGACAAAGGCTGAGTTTAACGAAAAGAGACTCAATTTCGCAAAGGAGGGAGGAAACATAGAGGAGTTCCGGTCTGAGCCTGATGAACTCGAAAACCAGATCAAGGTGATCCTTGAAAACTACCGTAGCAGGAAGACTGATTACAACAAGATACAGGAGAGCGAAAAACAGGAGAACCTCCGTAAGAAGCATGAGATAATCGACAAGATCAAAGAGCTGGTGAACCGCGAGGAGGCAATTAACAAAACCTTCCAGGAATTCAGAAACCTGCAGAATGAGTGGCATTCTACAGGTATTGTGCCGCAGGGAGCTCTGAAAGACCTGTGGGAGAGTTATCACCACAGTGTTGAGATATTTTATGATTATATAAAGATAAACCGTGAGCTGAGGGACCTTGACCTGAAGAAGAACCAGGAGCTGAAGATCGCCCTCTGTGAAAAGGCTGAGGAGCTGTTAATGGAACATAATGCTGTTAATGCATTTAAACTGTTACAGGACTATCATAATCAATGGCGGGAGATTGGCCCCGTCCCTCATGAGAGCAAGAATGACATCTGGGAGCGTTTTCGCGAGGCGACTGCCAAGGTAAACAAGAGGCATCATGAGTTTTTCGAGAAACAGAAAGATGAGCAGAAGAGGAATCTGGATGCCAAAACAGCCCTCTGTGAGAAGGTTGAGGAGATTGCCGCGGGAGAGATACTGACCTTTGCTGACTTCAGGGAGAAGTCTGATGCTATTCTTGAGTGTCAGAAACTCTGGAGAACATTAGGTTTTGCCCCGAAAAAGCATAATAATAAAATATACCTGCGGTTCAGGGAGGCATGTGACAAATTCTTTGAAAAGAAACGGTCATTCTTTGCCGAGAACAAGGAGGTGCAGGTAAAGAATCTTCAGCTGAAGACCGAGTTGTGCATGAAGGCTGAGGCTCTTCAGGAGAGCACTGACTGGAAGGAAACCTCCGAAATGCTCATCAGGCTTCAGAAGGAGTGGAAGGAAATAGGGCCCGTGCCTAAGAAATACTCAGAAAAGATTTGGAAACGCTTCCGTAAAGCATGTGATACATTCTTTACACATAAGTCAGAGTATTTTGCCGGAAGAGACACATCTTATGAAGATAACCTGAATACCAAGCTGGCATTGATAGCTGAACTGGAAGCTTTTGATCCGGGTGAAGACCTTAAGGAAGGCTTCGAACGGCTGAAAGATATTCAGAAAAGATGGGCTGAGACAGGTTACGTTCCCATAAATAAGAAAGATGAGGTCGCGCGAAGTTACAAAGAGGCACTCAATAAGCAGTTCGACAAGCTGAAGCTTGACGATCAGGATAAAAATATCCTCAAATACCGCAGCAAGGTTGACAATGCTATGTCAAATCCGAGGGCTGCACGAAAGGTAAGGAACGAGCGTGAGAAATTCTTCACTAAGATCAAACAGCTTGAGAGTGATATAGTTCTCTGGGAAAACAATATCGGGTTCTTTGCAAAATCAAAAAATGCCGACACAATGATCAAAGAGGTGGAGGAGAAAATTGCTGACGCAAAGAAAAATATTAAGATTCTGGAAGAGAAGGTGAAGCTGATTGACAGTTCTATGTATGAAGAATAGAACAGACGCCATTATAACTTTTTAATAACAGAGTGACAGAAGTTAAGTACATTTTCGTGACCGGCGGAGTAACATCATCGCTGGGAAAAGGAATCATTTCATCCTCTCTTGCCAAACTACTTCAGGCACGGGGCTATTCTGTAACAATCCAGAAGCTTGATCCCTACATTAATGTTGATCCCGGAACTCTTAACCCGTATGAGCACGGTGAGTGCTATGTGACCAATGACGGAGCGGAGACAGACCTTGATCTTGGTCATTATGAGCGTTTTCTGAATGTCCCGACCTCACAGGCAAATAATGTTACAACGGGAAGGATATACCAGTCTGTAATAAACAAGGAACGCAAGGGCGATTATCTGGGAAAGACCGTGCAGGTAATACCGCACATAACTGATGAAATAAAGCGAAGGATCAAACTTGTCGGGTCAGGCGGAAAATTTGAGATAGTAATAACGGAAATAGGTGGTACGGTTGGTGATATTGAATCTCTGCCATATATAGAGGCAGTGAGGCAGTTGAGGTGGGAGCACGGGCCCCAGAACTGTATTGTGATACACCTGACTCTCGTTCCCTTCCTCGCCGCATCGAAAGAGCTGAAAACAAAACCCACACAGCACTCGGTCAAGATGCTTCTGGAAGAGGGAATCCAACCGGACATATTGGTGCTTAGAACTGAAAAGAGCCTGACAGACGAGCTTCGCAGAAAGGTAGCACTCTTCTGTAACGTAGAGGCAGGCGCTGTTGTGGAATCGATTGATGTGTCAACGATATATGAAGTGCCCATAAGGATGCAGCAGGAGATGCTTGACTCCACAGTGCTTCGTAAGCTCGGTCTTCCGGCCGGTAATGAACCGATGCTTGATGAGTGGAAAGAGTTCCTTCACAGGTTGCATAACCCGTCACACACCGTCAGGATAGCACTTGTTGGCAAATATGTTGAACTCGCTGATGCCTACAAATCAATTTCAGAGGCGTTTGTTCATGCAGGTGCTGCCAATGAGACCAGGGTGGAGCTTACATATGTGCATTCAGAAGAAATTGATGAAAGCAATTATGTTGAAACCCTGAAAGGTTATGACGGAATAGTGGTTGCCCCGGGATTTGGTTCGCGAGGCATTGACGGTAAATTACTTACAGTAAACTATGCCCGCACAAATGACGTACCTTTCTTTGGCATCTGCCTGGGAATGCAATGTGCGGTAATCGAATTTGCAAGAAATGTCTTAGGCCTGGAGGGAGCTCACTCGACTGAGATAAACCCTAAGGCTAAAAACCCGGTCATAGACCTGATGGAAGAGCAGAAGAGCGTGACCGAAAAGGGTGGCACAATGAGGCTGGGCAGCTATAAATGCGAATTAATGCATGGATCAGAGGCTTATAAATGTTACAGGAAAGAAGAGATTGGAGAACGTCACCGCCACAGATATGAGTTTAATAACAGGTACCTGACTGATTTCAGGAATGCAGGCATGATACCATGCGGAGTAAATCCACAGTCTGGTCTCGTTGAGATAGTGGAGATTCCGTCACACAGATGGTTTGTCGGAGTACAGTTTCACCCGGAATACAGCAGTACTGTCCTCAGACCGCACCCTCTATTCGTGGGGTTTGTCAAAGCTTGTATTAAAAAATAACATCTAACAGAAAAGGTAAATAATGGATAAAAACACAATTATAGGTATTGTACTGATCTTTCTTATCTTCCTGGGATTCAGTGTTTATAATAACCAGCGGACGGGCAAGTTCTTCAAGGCTGAGACGGAATATGCCGACTCCCTTTATACCGCAGGCGATTACGATGAAGCAAGAGAGGCATATATAAGAGCACTTGGCTACCGGCCGAAAGACCAGACGACAATATCCAGGGTAACAGAACTGAACAGCAAACTTGGTATGAGCCAGCCGGTTCAGCAGGCAGATACGACAATCGCGGGTGCCGATGCTGTTGCAGTCCGGTCACAATCACCACAACAGCTGTTTACAGACACCACTGCCTTTGGAGCTTTCTCCGGAAATGTCAAAGGGGAGAATGAGTTCTTTACCATTGAGAACGACAAGATAATTCTTACCGTCGCATCAAGAGGCGGAAGAATTTATTCTGTCCTCCTGAAAGACTATAAGACTTTTGATTCTCTTCCCGTGATTTTATTTGACGGTGACTCTACCGTCTTCGGGTATAAATTCTTTACCTCGGACAATAAGGCTATCAGGACCAACGACCTGTTTTTCAAGCCGGTGGATTATACAGAACCGATTATTGTCAATGACAGACCTTCAGTGCTGACTATGAGTCTGACGACTGAGACCGGTACGTCGATTGAGTATCTATACACTCTTCACCCCGGAGAATACATGGTTGACTTTGAGACAAGGTTCATAGCACTCGGTTCGGTTGTTCCGCAGAATACCACTTCTCTTGCATTTGACTGGAAGATGTATGTTCCGCAGCAGGAAAAGGGAAGACAGAACGAGGAAACATATACAGGGTTGAAGTATAAGGTTAATCAGGAGGGTGTGGAGGATCTGGTGGTCAGGCAGAAGAAAGATGTCGAGACCTCAAGTCTTCTAAGGACTGACTGGATTGCCTACAAGGATCAGTTCTTTTCATCAGTACTTATCGCTGAAGATTACTTTCTTAACGCTTTCATCTCGTCAACAAAGGCTGATCCGACATCCATGTATCTCAGGTATTTTGAATCAGAGATTGGTATTGCTTATACACAGGCTGAGACTTCAACAGTAAAGATGAAGATGTTTTTTGGGCCTAACAGTTTTACACTGCTGAAGAAGTATGATATGGAACTGGAGGAGCTGGTTTTTCTGGGTCGGAATATTATCAGATGGATAAACCAGTATATTATCATTCCTATCTTCAACTTCCTTGATAATTTTATCATCAACTATGGCCTCATTATTCTCATCCTTACTCTTTTAATTAAAGTAGTTTTATTTCCCCTCACTCATCGGTCATTCATATCGCAGGCAAAGATGCGTGTAATGAAGCCGATGGTTGACGAACTCGCCAAGAAATTCCCAAAACAGGAAGATGCTCTCAAGAAGCAGCAGGCTACCATGGAGCTCTACAAGAAGGCGGGGGTGAGCCCGATGGGAGGATGTCTCCCCATGATGCTCCAGATGCCGATTCTCTTTGCCATGTTCCGTTTCTTTCCGGCATCAATAGAACTAAGACAGCAATCATTCCTCTGGGCAGATGATCTCTCAACATACGACTCTATACTGAGTCTGCCATTTACAATACCTATGTATGGAGATCATGTCAGTCTCTTTACACTCCTGATGACAGTCTCAACGATCATCTCTACCAAGATCAGTAATCCTATGGGTGGACAGGAGCAGATGCCGGGTATGAAGGCAATGATGTACATGATGCCCGTAATGTTCATGCTGATCCTTAATAACTTCTCGGCAGGCCTTACCTATTATTACTTCCTGGCTAATGTGATCTCTATAGCTCAGACAGAGATATCACGCCGTTTTGTAAGTGAGAACGAAATACTAAGGAAGATAGAGGAGAACCGGAAGAAACCGGTTGTGAAATCCAAATGGCAGGCAAGACTTGAAGCAGCGGCAAAACAAAGAGGCTATAAAGCTGGTAAGAAATAGCAGAATAAGTGTTCCGGGCCATTTATTAATAAAATAATTCCATAACATATTTTTCTTGTTCCCAATTGTCTAAATTAGTATCCTAATTTTTTTTAAAATGGGGAAGAAAATAAAGAACAAAGACATTGCCGCCAGGCTTGGTCTCTCAGGAACATTAGTGTCATTGGTGCTAAACAATAAGGCAGATCAGCACGGAATAAAGAAAGAGACACAGGAACGGGTGTTGTCCGTTGCGAGACAGATGGGGTATTTCGCCGCTGCAGGCGAAAAGGGGGAGACCGTACCTGTCGAAGAAAAACCGGGCATTATAGGCATGATAGTGCCTTCAATGAATGATCCTTTCATTTATGAGATCACACCCTACCTCCAGAAGGCTTTTTCAAGCATAGGTCTGGGATTTTCAGTATTTACCCGTGACCCTGACGATATGCGCTTCAACCGGATGACAACCTCTCTGAAGAAATTCTTCAGTGGAATGATACTGGTAGGTAACGCAGCTGACGACACGGTCATTAGGGCGCTGAACAGGGACTTCTATCCAATGGTCCTGCTTGAAAAAACAGTAAAGAGAATGAGGCTCAACACTGTCTGCTCTGACAGAATAGCCGGCTCGAATGTGGTGACAGAGCACCTTATGTCGATGCGATTAAAGAACCTGCTGATTATTTCAGGAGAAGAATCTGCTACATATGATAAGGAGATACTTGATGAGCTTAAAACATCCACGAAAAAATCAAAAGGATTTGAATCAGTGAGCTTCACAGTAGCTCGTGTGCCCAGGGCAGGAGAGAAATTTGACTTTTCTCAGATAGAGAATTTCCTCAGGCCGCCGCACAGGTGCGATGCTATAATCGTCATCAACTCGTCGCTGGTATTTCCATTATGTCTTGCACTCCAGGAAAAGAATATCCGCATTCCTCAGGACGTTGCACTGATTTCTATGGAGGACGGTATTGGTTTTGACCTCCTTGGGACACCCGTGACCCGGCTTCGCAAGCCACTGGCAGCAATGTCGCTTAAGGTGGCAAACATTATATGGTCGGAGGTCAAAAATCAGGGCAAAAGCAAATATAAACGCCAGGTAAACATGGCTCCTGAGCTTTTAATCAGGAGCAGTTGTGGCTCCTACCTAAAATAAAGTAATATGAAAAGGTCACCTCTGCTGCCCGGAATCATCCTGATGGCAGTGTTGCTGTCATGCAGCAACAATCATCTTATTGATGATAGTTCAAACAGGAGATTAATCATTAGTGACTATACTGCCAGGGCAAAAATATATGAAAGAGTGAAGGGTGACCTTTTCTCGGTGGCAGACACAATAAGAGATGACATCCGAAGGGAGGCAGTTATGTTTCTTCTGGCATATATGCCACTCAGTGATCTTGCTGTTTATGAACCTGACTTCCTCCTTGCAAATGTTGACGCTGCACTGAAGACACGCAGTGAGACGGAATGGGGCCCTTCAATACCTGATGATATCTTTCTTCACTTTGTCCTTCCTCCGAGAGTAAACAACGAGAATCCTGATAATTTCAGGATTGAAATGTATGATGAGATTATAAACCGCGTCGATGGACTTGATCCAGAGGGAGCTGCGCTGGAGATTAATCGCTGGTGTCATGAGAAGGTTTCATATCAGCCTTCTGATATCCGGACATCATCGCCGCTGGCAACCATACTGTCAGCCAGAGGACGCTGCGGAGAGGAGTCAGTGCTCACTGTTGCGGCACTCAGAACAGCCGGGCTGCCCGCACGGCAGGTTTATACTCCGCGCTGGGCACATAGTGACGACAATCATGCATGGGTTGAGGTTTGGATAAACGGGAAATGGCATTATATGGGAGCCTGCGAACCTGAGATGGTTCTTGACAGGGGGTGGTTTACCGAACCGGCCAGACGCGCAATGCTTGTGCATACGCGTGCCTTCGGCAGGTATGCAGGCAGCGAGCCTCTTGTTAAAGAGGAGAGATTGTTTTCTGAAATAAATACACTCGGAACCTATGCTGTTACCAAGGAGCTGAAGGTGACCGTCTCTGAGAATAATGGCAGCCCGGTCATAAACGCTGACATCAGCTACCTTATCTATAACTATGCAGAATTCTATACACTCGCATTATTGAAAAGTGACCAGGAAGGTGAATGCACGCTTACAACCGGACTGGGCACACTCCTGGTCTGGGCAGATGATGGCAATCGTTGCGGATATTCCCTTGCCTCACCCGCAGATACGTCAGTTAAGATAATTCTTACAGATGACCATCCGGCAGGAACCATAGACCTCGATATTATAGCACCACCATTACTGCCTCCCCTGCCTCCAATAGATGAAGATCTGGTCAGGAAAAACAACCTGTTGCTTAAACATGAAGACAGTATCAGACAATCCTATATCGACTCCTGGATGAGTGATATCAATGTGTCTGACATTTCTTCCGCATCCGGGATTTCAGAAGAGAGGATCATCAGGCTTCTGCGGGCATCAATGGGTAATTACAGGAGCATTGCCCGGTTCATTGATGAAAGTACCGCACAAGGTAACCTTGCAATGAGACTGCTAGAGAATATTGCAGAGAAGGATCTTCGCGATACCCCTCATGAAATACTGACAGATCACCTTGTGAATCTGCCAGATAATAATGGAAAGTGGGAGGATGACTTCTATGACGCCTATGTTCTGTCACCGCGTATTGACAATGAGATATTATCGCCATTCAGAAGTTCTCTGAAGAGCATGACAGAAAGCCTGGGCAGCAGGTTTGTTTCTGATCCTTTTTATATTGCTGAATGGGTTGACACTGCAATAGCCATAACTCATACAGAAAACTATTACAGGACACCTTTGATTCCATCGGGTGTTGTACGACTTAAAACAGCTGACCCCCACTCAAGGGATATCCTCTTTGTCGCACTCTGCAGAACCGCCGGACATCCGGCACGGCTCGAACCCGGTACCGGACGGCCGCAGTATTACAAGGATGGCAAGTGGAATACAGTATGGTTCAGCGGAGAACCTCGTCCGTCAGATCACCAGAGCTACATAACTTTTTCTTCAGCACAAAAGAATCCTGAACCTGCATATCATACGCATTTCTCTCTCGCAGTTCTGCAATCCGGGAAATACAAGCCACTTGACTATGGTTACAACGTGAGGATATCTGATATTCCAAAAAAGATACCTCTTGACCCGGGTAAATACCTTCTGGTTACAGGTAACAGGGATGAGAATGGCGATGTCCTTGCATCCATTTCATTCCTGGAACTGAGCAAAAATGAAGATGTAAATCTTGATGTTGTGTTCCGCACCAAGGTAAAACCGGTTTCATCGGGAAGAAAGCTCAATACTGCCGTAACACTGAGGACAAATGAAGGTGATGATCTGGCACTTGATTCTCTGTTTGAAAAGGGAGCGGTGATGATTTGGCTTGAACCCGGAAAGGAGCCCACTCGTCACATACTCAATGATCTGCCGTTACTGAAAAACGAATTTGACGAGTGGGGAGGATACTTTATCTTCCTTTCTGACCCATCCTCCACCTCAGCTACATTCAACCCGGATGACATCTCCGGCCTGCCTGAAAAAAGTCTCTTTGCTCATGACAATGATCTTCAGTTGATGCTTTCGGTACTGGATAATAGTACAGGGACTCACCCAATGCCTGTAGTGATCTGTGCCGACAGTGAAGCGACAATTGTGTTTATATCTGAAGGCTACCGCATCGGGACTGGTGAGCAAATACTTAAAAACATAAAGAACAAATAGTTATGAAGTTGAATGCCATATTGATGGCTGTAGCCTCAGCATTAATTGTATCTTGCAGTACGGCCGAACAGAGAGATGTAACTGCATTTGTCGATCCGTTTATTGGTACGGCAGCGCATGGTCATGTCTTTCCCGGAGCAACAGTACCATTTGGAATGGTACAGCTGAGTCCTGACAATGGCACCTCAGGCTGGGACTGGTGTTCAGGGTATAACTATTCAGATTCTGTCATTTCAGGTTTCAGCCATACACATCTGAGCGGCACAGGGATTGGTGATCTATGTGATATTCTTTTTCTTCCCTCGATGCATGAACTCAATTTAAATTTATCAGACACGACTGCCTCCATCGCTAAACTGAACCGGTCTTTCTTTTCACATGAGGTTGAACAGGCACGTCCCGGTTATTATGCAGTAGCTCTCGGCAACGGTGTCAATGTCGAGCTTACGGCTACACCACGCTGCGGAATCCAGCGATATACAGCTGTCAATGATGGAGTAATGAAGGTTCTTGTCGACCTGGGATTCGCCATTAACTGGGACAGGCCTGTCGAATGCAGCCTTGAATGGAACGGCGAAACACTCTCCGGCAAGCGGATATCGACAGGATGGGCGAAAGAGCAGTTCCAGTACTTCTACACTCTCTTTTCCGTCAGCCCTGCATCAATAACGATGCTGGATATGGGAAGAAAATCTGAGGGAACAACCGTTGAAGGAAGGAATATCGCATGTATCCTCGAATTCAAAATGAAGAAAGATGATGAGCTGGTAATAAAGACAGGACTCTCTTCCGTCGATGTCAATGGAGCTGAAAATAATCTCAGGTCCGAAATGCCGGGGTGGGATTTCAGTTCTGCAGCTGCTGAAGCCGGGCAGGCATGGCAGAAAAAGCTTGACGTTGTAGAGGCCACAGCTTCTGACAGCACAACTCTGAAGATATTTTATACAGCCCTCTATCATACAATGATAGCACCAAATCTCTTTTCCGATGTTGATGGCAGGTACCGCGGAACTGACCTTGAGGTACACACTGCCGACGGATTTACTAACTATACGGTTTTTTCTCTATGGGATACTTATCGTGCAGCACACCCTCTCTACACCATCACTGCACCATCCCTGGTGCCTGACTTCATCAACTCAATGCTCAGAATCAGGGAAGAGCAGGGAAAACTGCCTGTCTGGTCACTTGTAGCCAATGAGACAAATACCATGATCGGATACCATGCCGTGCCTGTGATTGCCGATGCCATACATAAGAATTTCAAGGGTTTTGATTATGATGCAGCACTGGAGTATTCTGTACATTCGGCAGAGCTTGACTTCAGGGGTCTCAGTCATTACATAGGCTTAGGTTATGTCCCTTCAGATCTTGAAAATGAGTCAGTAGCCAAGACACTTGAGTACGCTATTGATGACTGGTGTATTTCTCAGATGGCTGCAGATATGGGACGTTCAGATATCGAAGCAACGTTCCTGAACCGGTCAAAAAATTACAGAAATGTTTTTGATACAACCGTAATGTTTATGCGAGGAAGGATGAGTGACGGTACATGGCGAACCGGTTTTGACCCCCTCTTCTCGCACCATTTCAATTCAGACTTCACCGAAGGCAATGCATGGCAATATACATGGCTTGTGCCTCATGATGTCAACGGACTGATTTCACTATTCGGCGGCACAGATCTTTTCCTTGAACGCCTCGACTCTCTCTTTACCGTGAAGGAAGATGTCAAGGGAGAGTTTGCCTCACCGGATATAAGCGGCCTGATAGGGCAGTATGCCCATGGAAACGAACCTTCGCATCATATTGCCTATCTATTCGCTGTGGCCGGTGCCCCCGGGAAAACTGAATCAATGGTCAGAAGAATCATGACTGAGATGTACACTGCCGAAAAAGACGGTATATGCGGGAATGAGGATTGCGGACAGATGTCTGCCTGGTACGTCTTCTCAGCCATGGGATTTTACCCGGTGAACCCTTCCGATGGCAGGTTTATCCTGGGAAGCCCTCTGCTTGGCAAAGCCACAATTAATCTGCCTGAGGGGAAAACCTTCACCATTACTGCAGAAAATAACTCTGCCTCCAATGTGTATGTTGAGCGTGTTTTTCTGAATGGCATAGCCCTTGACCGCAACTATATCACTTATAACGAGATAATGTCAGGAGGGGAGTTGAAATTCGTGATGAAATGAACATTAACAGCCACAGCTGTTGATAATTTTCATTGCTCTCCTTCATAGTTATTACTACATTTGTTTCATTCTGGTGCTGCCGGCCGCGTGCCGGCAGTGAAAAGGGAACCCTGTGTGAATCAGGGACAGTACCCGCTGCTGTGAAGCCTGTTCCGCCTGACGGTGGATCATTACAGCCGGATTCCCAGTCACTGTCCGTCAGTTGGCGGACGGGAAGACCCGGCAAGTAGGGATGAGTCAGAAGACCTGCCAGAACGTATCCTGTTAAAGGAGCTTTCGGGAATAAAAGTTATGTTCAAAAGGTACCTGACCTATATAATCCCCTTCGCACCCTGCTACATAAAAACCGCAGCATTAAGTGTCAGTTTATCCCTGTTATTTCTTCAGGTGACCTCAGGACAGGATATATTTACCGATGACACTATAAATATTTCAGCAGTTACCGTTACAGCAGCCTCCTCTGAGCGAAACACACCCTTCAGCATCACAAGGATTGATTCAGCCACCCTGGCAAGCTATGTCAACAGCGATCTTGCCACTTTGCTGCAGAAGTCTAGCCTGCTGTCGGTAAAACGATACGGCACAAATGGATTGGCATCGGTCTCGATGAGAGGATTATCAGGGAGTCATACCCAGGTGTCATGGAATGGCATAAACATAACAAGTCCCGGACCGGGGATGAGTGACTTTGCAATCATACCTGTGATGGCTGCCTCATCAGTTGTGATAACTCCCGGAGGGTCAGACCTCAGGTATATTTCCGGTTCAATAGGAGGAAGGGTTGAACTCATTTCTGATCCTTCTGTGGCAGACGGAACAACGGCTGCTCTGAACCTGGGAGCCGGCAGTTTCGGCAGTTATGCCTCATCATTGTTATTACGTACAGGGAATGATATTATCTCTGCAAACTTAAGCCTGTGGGGAGACAAGTCCAGAAATAACTTCATCTTCATCAATTCTGACGATCCATCCGGACCGTCACAGGAGCGAAGAACCAATTCTGCATCAGCATCGGCCGGCATAATCAGTGACCTCTTTCTTAAGCTCAGAAAATCAGCTCTGTCAGCTCACCTCTGGTTAAACGATGCTGAACGCGAATTGCCCGGCCCTGTAATAACCGTCCAGCAGGACTTTGGTGAAAAGCAACGAGACAGATCTGCCAGGGGAGTAGTCAAATATTCACTGTCACCCGGACGCTTCTCTGCGGATATAGTTGCAGGAGAGTCTTGTGAGCTTAACTCTTACACCAACGAGTCTGCAGGCATCAGCGGAGAGAACAAATCAATTGTCTACACAATAAAAGGGGCTTTTGGTTTCAGAATCAATGACAGTTTCGAGCTTACGATTAATGCCGGGGATGAATATCAGAGAGCGGAATCATTAAGTTTCGCCGAAGCTATGACAAGGAATCTTTTTTCCACGTCATTAGGAGCAAGGTACTCACCTGTTACCAGGCTCAGGTTAACGCTTCATGCACGGCAGATGATCATCAGTGGTATGACAGTAGATCCGGAAATGACTGCCGGAGGCTCCTTTCTTCTTACGCGTGACGGAAAGAACATTATCAGGGCAGGCTTCAGCCGCAATTCAAAGATCCCTTCCATGAATGATCTGTTCTGGGTCCCGGGGGGCAATACAGGTCTGATTCCCGAGATTTCGACAGGAGGTGAGGCTGCTTATTCTTTCTCCGCCATAACTCCTTCAGGAAGACACAACAGCATTGATATTTCGTTTCATTCATCTTCCGTT
Organism: Bacteroidales bacterium; assembly: GCA_025455395.1. GTDB lineage: Bacteria > Bacteroidota > Bacteroidia > Bacteroidales > VadinHA17 > SR-FBR-E99. Next base: position 8,774 of record JALOMO010000029.1, on the reverse strand, counting down.
GATAATCTGATACAATGGGTTCCCGGACCTTCAGGTATATGGACGGCAGAAAATGTTCGTAATGTAAGTGTAACTGGCGTAGAGGCCAAAACGGCACAGACACTTCCCATGGAGCATGGCAGTTTCAGAACATCCCTGAACTATGCGTTAACACGCTCTTTGATACATTCGTCAGAATTACAGAATGACAAATCAATAGGTAAACAGCTGATATACACCCCTCTTCATCATGCGAATGTCACTGCTGAATTCACCTGGCGATTCTTGAATGCAGGTGCTACTGCCGTTTGGGAGAGTAAAAGGTATACAACCTCCGACAACAGTGAGTGGCTGCCGCAGTCGTTCCTGGCTGATGCTGACTTGGGAGCAAAGTTTGCTGCAGGAAGATCAGAAATAGCAGTCGACCTCAGGGTAAAAAATATCTTCAATACTCAGACTGAGTGCGTGCAAAACTATCCAATGCCACTGAGAACCTATTTAATTAACTTGAAAATGACTTTCGGAAACATAGAAATTAACAGTAAAAAATGAAAAACGGCTCTCTCTTATTTGTGCTTGTTACGCTTTTACTTTCATCATGCAATTCATTGCACAGTGATCCTGATACTGTCTTTCCTGATGGCAATGGATTTTTCATCCTGAATGAGGGGAATTTTATGGCAGGGAATGGGAGTATATCCTTTTACAGTCACGAAACCACGAAGATTTACAACGATCTCTTTGAATCTGTAAACGGCCGCCCCCTTGGGGATATCCCTACCTCAATAACTCTTGCAGGTTCTGTCGGGTTTATTGTAGTAAACAACTCCGGGACAATTGAGGTCATAGACATGCACAATATGGAAAGCCTGGCTACAATCACAGGCCTCAGTTCTCCTCGTCAGATTGTTATAGACGGTAGAAAGGCATATGTGAGCAGTCTGTCATCAGAGGAGATAACAATAATTGATGTTGATGATTTCACAATTGACGGAAGCATAGAGATCGGATCCGGCTCGGAAGCTATGATCGTCTATGGGAATAAGCTGTTTGCCGCCCATTGGGCCGGTGGAAACAGCATCAAGGTTATTGACCTGGATACGAAACAGGTAATTAAGACTATTGTTACAGGTCTTGAACCTGAAAGTATGGTTCTTGACAGCAGCGGCAAGCTATGGGTGTTATGCACTGGAGGCTATATGAATGAAGAGGTGCCGGCACTCTACAGAATAAATCCAGCCACGTTCGACATTGAAGCAACGCTGCCGTTCAGGACACTTTATGACAATCCTTCCTCACTTGTAGCGACAAAAGGCGGTGACACTCTGTTATATATCGATGAGGGGATAAGAAGGATGAAGGTAACATCGCTTCAGTTGCCATCCTCGCCATTTATTCCTTCTCAGGGAAGACTTTTTTACAAGCTCGCAGTGTCACCTTACAACAGTATGATATGTGTTACAGATGCAATAGATTACCAGCAGAAAGGAGACCTTCTGATTTTTAATAGCAGCGGAATGCTTATTGACACCGAGCAGGCAGGCATTATACCAGGTTATATGCATTTCATGGGTGATTAATCACTTTTTGACTATTTTTAACACGGAAACAAACGAAGTGACTGAAAGAGTAATTATAGCGACTATTATCCTGCTGCTTTCATCTGCACTGTACTCCCAGAAAGAATTCCCCGCAGGTGAACCGCTGTTCCCTGTGGTGAAGTCCTGGCACGACGTACCAGTTGATCCGTCTGTTGTTGAAACGATGAGAGCGATAGACCAGCCTAAAGATCAGGCATATCAGTTCGCTATACCGGTGGAGGTATCTCTTACACCTGAAAACTCAGGGATGATCGTCACTAATGATAACGAGACCATTTGGGTATTGCCTCTTGTGTCGAAAGGGGCACTGTCACTGAACCTGATACTTTCTCCATATGACCTGCCAGAAGGTGCCTATATCTTCATTTATGACCCTGAAAGGAGGGAGGTCAGGGGTGCCTATACATGGGAGAGTGGCGTCAACACCGGGGTGATGCCTCTTCTTCCGGTGCCCGGAGAGAGGATTGTTCTTGAGTGTCATTTCCCGGGTAAATCACTTCCGCGTGGCAAGATAGGGGTGAAGCAGGTGGCGCATGATTTTGCAGGGTTCTTCAGGCTGGCAGGGGAGAAAGACGCATATTACGGGAGGGCAGGAGAGTGTGAGGTTGATATAAACTGCTCAACCAATGAAAACTATCTGAGGGCTGCACGCTCAACTGTGAGGCTCCTTGTAGCCGGTGCTGAGTTATGTACCGGTGTTCTTGTAAACAATACCGGCACAGACTATAAGGCCTATGTTTTAACTGCCCAGCATTGTATTGATAATGCTTCCAAAGCTGCCAACACCATTTTCGTTTTTAACTATTGCAGTCCCTGGTGCGATGGACCTGACCTGACAAATATGCATTCAATTTCCGGCTCCCTGCTGAGGGCCTCCAATCCCGACGTCGATTTTGCACTCGTAGAGCTCTCCTCATTCCCTTCACTCGTATTCAGACCCTACTTTGCAGGGTGGGATATAACATCACCTGCACCGGCAAATACCTATTGTCTTCATCATCCTGAGGGCGATGTAATGAAGATATCCATCGACAGTAACTCGCCGGTATCATCTGACTATCCCGTCTCCGGTTATGCGGCCAACAGTTTCTGGCGTATCCTAAAATGGGATATGGGAACAACAGAGAGCGGGTCTTCAGGTTCACCTCTCTTTGATCCTAATGGCAGGCTGCGAGGTACGCTCACCGGCGGTTCTGCAACATGCAATATTCCTGAGAACGACTATTATGCCAAGCTGTTAAGGATGTTCAACATTACCACAATCTCATCAACGCATCTTAAACCATGGCTCGACCCTGTCTCCTCAGGCTCCACGGTTACCAACGGACGCGATCCTTATGCATGGAACCTTTCACAGTCAGATACTCTCCAGAATATTCCGCGTACTGATCCCGGGCAGACAGACTCATACACCGGCCCCGGATTTGGATATTCTACAGGTCATAACTCTGACAGCCTTGTAAGATATGCAGAATACATCCCCTTTGCAGGTATTGGTGAGATAGCATGGGTCATATTTCGAATCGCAACAACATCATACCTCACTACCGGTGACTCAATCCGCATTTATGTCTGGGCCGGCGGTGCTCAGCCAGGTGCTGTCATTGCATCAAGGAAGATAAAACTCACCGAAGTGAAGAATAATTTTGAGCTGGAGGTTGATTTTGGAAGAACAGTAGCGGTGACAGGTCCCTATTATGTCGGGTATACAATATTTTATAAAAATAGCATCTCTTCACCTCAGCCACAGTTCTCCGTAAAGCATTCAGCACCATATTCCCTGCCCACACAAAATACAGCCTGGCTCCACGACGGGGTGTCATGGAAACCATTTACCCAGCATCCTTCATTCCCGATGGCTGTTTCACTCGCGGTAAACGTTATTATGGTTGAGAATTCGATACTTAATGATATTGCTGAAATCAATCCTGTTAATAGTGCTCTTGAAGTCTTTCCAAATCCGTTTACGAACAGTCTCTCCTTCAGAATAACTGACTCCGGCGCATCATCGACATCTCTCACGCTGTTCGACAATTCCGGGAGAGTTGTAAGTTCAACACAGTATCGGAATATATTCCCCGGAGTACTCACCCTTGATCTTCCTTCACTTGCACCTGGTGTTTATCACTACAACCTCCTTAACGACACCATAATGAATACAGGTTCTGTCATAAAAATTGATTCAAGGCAATGAGGTATTTATTTCTCCTCCTGCTTACTCTTGTTTCATTTTATTCCTGCAACAGCAGAAACAAAACCGATGCAAACTCAGGTCAGGTGGAGGCTGATGTGAAAATTACAGCCGGCCGGTTCACTCTTGAAGGGCAGGATGATATTACGAAGCTGGTAATTATTGATCCATGGCAGAATGCCTCCGGCGAACAACTTACATACTATCTTGTCCCTCACGGTAAGGATGTTCCGGAAAATGTGCCTTCGGAGAACGTTATCAGAATTCCCGTAAGAAGAATGATATGTATGTCAACAACACATCTTGCGGCATTGAGTGCTCTAGGAGCAACTGACATAATTGCCGGGGCTTCGGGGACAGATCTTGTCTATGATCATACGCTTCACAAAGCCATTGAAGAAGGTATCATACCTGATGTCGGATATGAAGGCAGCCTTAACAAGGAACTCATTGTATCACTTAGACCTGATCTACTCATGGCATACGGTGTTGGCGCCACTTCCGCCGAATACCTGCGTAAACTTTCAGAAATGGGAGTGAAGGTTATGTTCAATGCTGACTACCTGGAGGAACATCCGCTTGCCAGGTGCGAGTGGATTAAGATCTTCGGTCTGCTGACAGGAAAGAAAGAAAAGGCTGACAGTCTATATACAGCAGTGACACATAATTACCTCCGTCTTGCTGAAATGGTCAGAAAATCTTCAGAATCAAAGCCTGCGGTCCTCCTCGGGGCACCATGGGAGGATGTATGGTATATCTCACCCTCAAACTCTTATATTGGGAGTTTGATAAGTGATGCAGGAGGGCGATACCTTTTCGATGATCTTGAAGCACCAAATTCAATGCCTTATGCAGTAGAGGCAGTATTTAAAAGGGCGACCACAGCGGATTTATGGATTAATCCCGGCACTGCAGAAAGCCTTGAAGATATCGCTGAGTATGATCACAGGTTGGCAAAGCTTCCGGTCTATAAATCCGGTGATGTATGGAACAACAGGAACAGGATGAAACCAGGCGGCGGAAATGACTACTGGGAATCGGCAGTCTTCAGGCCTGATATTCTCCTGGCCGACTTCATCTACATGATCCATCCCGCACTTTTACCTGATCACGAGCCATATTACTTCATTAGACTGAGATGAGAGGATCTGGATCACGGTTATCTGCAGGATTGATTTTCCTTTTGCTTCTTATGCTGCTCGTTCTTCTTTTTACTCTTGATTTGTTGCTCGGGAGCACACAGCTGGAGGTACGGGATGTTTTACTTTCTCTCTTTGGTAACGGTACGGAGCACGGAGAGATTATTGTCATGCAGTTTCGTCTGCCCAAGGCTGTCACCGCAATACTCGCCGGTGCTGGAATGGCAGTCAGCGGGCTCCTGATGCAAACTCTCTTTCGCAATCCTCTTGCCGGTCCTGATGTTCTTGGTGTGAGCTCCGGCGCGGGACTTGGCGTGGCTCTTACCCTGCTGACACTGTCACCATTGCTTAGTATAAGTCCGGGCTCGGTTCTTTATGGCTGGAGCATGATACTCGCAGCATGGGCTGGCGCAGGAGCTGTGATGGTGGTGATAATGACCGTCGCCGCAAGAATGAGAGACATAATGTCAGTCCTGATTGTCGGCTTGTTGCTGGCAAGCGCAATTTCTTCAATCGTCAGCCTGCTGCAGTACTTCAGCAATGAGACAATGCTGAAGACATATGTGATCTGGACTATGGGCAATCTGGGGAACCTTTCATATATGCAGATCAGGATCCTTACACTGGCAGTGACGGCGGGATCAGCAATGGCCTTAATAATGGTCAAGCCGCTTAATGCATTGCTCATGGGTGAGACATTTTCAATGTCGGTGGGAGTAAACATGCAGAGAACAAGGATTCTCCTCCTCGCTACAGCAAGCATTATGGCCGGCAGCGTTACGGCGTTCTGCGGGCCGATAGCATTTCTCGGGGTTGCCGTACCTCATATTACACGCCTGGTATTTAGCTCCAATGACCACAGGATACTGATGCCCGGAGCAGCCATATGTGGTGCTTTGATACTCCTGGTTAGTGATATACTCTCAACCCTTCCCGGCAACGGACTGATGGTGCCTGTAAACACTGTTACTTCGCTGATAGGAATACCTGTTGTATTATGGATTATAGCCGGGAAGAAAGGAATTGGAAGGAGATTCTGATGCGTACAGGAACTATCATAGCTGAGACTTCTGATCTGACTATTGGATACAAAACTTCCGGCAGAACAAATCCGCTGCTTGAGCATCTGACCCTGACAGCCCGTCGAGGTGAGCTGGTGGCCCTGATAGGCCGGAACGGCACAGGTAAGAGCACACTCCTCAGAACAATGGTTGCGCTGCAGCAACCACTGTCTGGCATAGTAAGGATATCAGGCAACGATATTTTTACCTCTGACAGGTCTTTACTTCCCAAGGTCGTAAGTTTCGCCTCGACTGAACCATTTGCAGTCCATAATATTAAAGTACGCGAAGTGGTTGCCCTTGGTCGTTTCCCTTATACTAACTGGATAGGCACTCTCACCTCTGCCGACGAACTGTCAGTTAATGAAGCACTTCAGGCCACAGGATTACTGCCTCTATCCGACCGCAATATTGATGCTATTTCAGACGGAGAAAAGCAAAGGGTACTTATTGCCCGCTCCCTTGCCCAGGATACCGAGCTGCTGATAATGGATGAGCCTACCGCATACCTTGATCTCCCATCTCGCTATAGTATCGTCAGTCTTTTGAAGAAGCTGACACGTGAGAAGGGCAAGTGCGTCATCTACTCTACACATGACCTTGATACAGCTATTAATGAGGCAGATAAGATATGGCTGATGAGCGAAAAGGGTGTTGCTGAGGGAGCGCCGGAAGACCTGATGCTCTCAAGAACAATCGCCAGAGCTTTTGAAAGTCCGCTTCTCTCATTCAGTCAGACAAGCGGATCATTCAGCTTCATCAGAAAAAGCCGGGGCTCTGTAACACTGGATGCCACAGGTTCACTTAGAAAGCTAACCGAAAGAGCACTGCACAGGTGCGGTTACAAAACAGGACAGGACTCGGCAATCAGAATTATTGCCGTCGAAACTGACGGCAGAATGGAATGGACACTTTTATTTGAAAACCGTACAGAGTGCTACAACTCGATTTACGAGCTTGTAGGTCACCTGCCCGTAGAGGATTGAGCTTTAGGACTGTACTTCCTGTAATTCTCAATGAATGAACCAATATCTTCAACAGAAAGACGTTTTGCAATGATCGTTTTCGTACTGTCAAGAATATACACCATTGGTGTTGACTCGACGTTGTAAAAGAGATCAAAGCGGCTCAATCTCTGAGGATCCCAGCCATTTATCCAGGTCAGTCCGTTTTCAACTATATATCTTTCCCATTTTTCCCGGTCAGATTGTGTACATACCGCGAACACCTCTATGCCTTTATCACGGTTTCCATCATAATATTCTTTGAGAAGCGGTGTTGCCACAGTACAGTGCCCGCAGTCGGGCTCCCAGAAATAGAGAATTGTAAATTCTGCATGGATATCATATAATGACACATAATGACCCGCAAATGAATTCATTATTAGCTCAGTTGCCTTTCTCCCGATCAGAGTAGGCCTGAGCTTTTCAACCCTTTTTGCAAGGTCAGCACGATATTCTTCTGTTATCCACGGCGCCTTCCCTGACAGATAGATGCTGTCAGCAAGATGAACCACTACTGCATCGTGCCCCATATATTCGCTTGTGGCATAACGGTTGAAAAGCCATACTGCGACATACTGGAACATCTCTTGCTGTACTTCGCTCATTGCTATCACCCTGTCGGCTTCTTTAATGATGGAATCAGGCATCTGGATCACAACCTGCCCGAAGAACTGCTCCAGCTTGCCTGCAAGAACAGGGCTGCGTATGAGTCCTGGCTGGCTGAAATCGATATTATCAAAGAAATGGTCCTTGTATGACAGGTATGAGTATAAACGGATTATGGAGTCTCGTTTGGCAACCCCTTCAGGGATTGATGGAATAACGGGTTCAACCGGTATGATTGACATTGCAATGGCACCCAGTAATGTCTTTTTGTACCTTTCAGCTGTTTCAAGAAGAAACTTCTTCATCTTTTTCTCCTGTGCTGTGAGCTGGTCTCTCAAGTCGGCGGTCGGTGTTCCATTCTGTGATGCAGAGCGTAGTTTCTCACTTATATCCATTGCCTGGTCCTGCAGCTGCTTCCAGTTTTTTTGATATTCCAGGAAACGTTCATTATCTTCCGATCCCTCGAACGCAAGCGTGGAGACAGGGTCATTAAGTGCACATGAAACTTCAAAGTGCTGATCTTCTGAAAGGAGGAATTCGAAAAAATTATTTCCGGGAAAAACGATCATATAGACGCCTGCCGGAAGTTTCTCAGCACCCTCAAATCTGCATGAGCCCGAATTATCAGTATAAGTGCTGTCACTAATATATTGCTGATTTCCAAGGTGGTATGCCAGCCTGATTTTTTGCTCAGATGCACCACTGATATTTATGGTCACTGAATAGCCCGGCTGCTCTGTTATTGATGCACTCAGCTCCGGCATCAGAATCGCGAAAAGAAGTATATAATTTATCTTTTTCATTCGAAAGAATTCAATTACTCATATCTATTCTCAAAATCTCAGCATATCCGGCAGATGTTATTACAGCCTTTAGAACGAAGTTAAAACGGTTCAGGTCAGTGCAAAGGAAGAAGTCAGTGGGGGGGCTGAATGACAGGTTTGCCGGGTTGAAGAATCTGCTTCCTGAGCCATGTCTGAGTGCGTTTATCTCATTGGTCAGATCGGTTTCACGGCCCTGTAACAGGTCGTGTATGTATCTTGCGCACAGAAGGTCTTCCGCGGCAGACTCCACAGCCCTGTATCCCATTGCCACAAGAGTGACCTTTTCCGGGTTGACGTTTGAAATATATGATGCTACGGCAGCTGCATTAACCAGACCTGCCCCAAGTATCAATCTAGCATGGAATCCGG
>JALOMO010000115.1 GCA_025455395.1 Bacteroidales bacterium | reverse complement strand
TATGGCCATATTAGCATTCCAGAAACCTGACAAAGTAATATTACTGGAAGCGGACGATCAGTACGGAAAGTTTGAGTTCCGCCCGCTTGAACCCGGCTATGGCATAACCGTTGGTAATGCTCTCAGGCGCATTCTCCTTTCTTCACTGGAAGGTTTTGCGATCACGACAGTAAAGATCGAGGGTGTTGACCATGAATTCTCTACCATCACCGGTGTTATGGAAGATGTAACTGAAATCCTCCTTAACCTGAAACAGATTCGTTTCAAAAGAATGGTTGAGGATGTTGACAGTGAAAAGATCGTTGTAAAAGTAGCCGGTCAGGAAGTATTCAAGGCCGGTGACCTCAATAACTCGCTTAGCAGCTTTGAGGTTCTGAACCCCGATCATGTCATCTGCCGTATGGAGACTGATGTGAAGCTTCAGTTTGAGCTGAACATCAATAAAGGAAGAGGGTACGTCCCTGCCGAAGAAAATCAGCCTGCCGAGGCTGAGTTTGGCATCATTGCGGTAGACTCAATATTCACTCCCATCAGGAACGTGAAGTATTCAATTGAGAACTACAGGGTTGAACAGAAAACTGACTATGAGAAGCTAATTATTGAGATAAGCACCGACGGTTCAATTCATCCCAAGGACGCCCTCAAAGAGGCTGCCAAAATACTCATCTATCACTTCATGCTCTTCTCAGAAGACAAGATCACAATTGATTATGAAGACAAGATGGCCAATGAGGAATTTGATGAAGAAATACTTCATATGCGTCAGCTGCTAAAGACCAAACTAGTTGACCTTGACCTCTCTGTCAGGGCTCTCAACTGCCTGAAAGCTGCAGAGGTAGAGTCACTCGGCGACCTGGTCAAATTCAACAAGAATGACCTTCTCAAGTTCCGTAACTTCGGTAAGAAGTCGCTCACCGAACTTGATGAGCTTCTTGAGACGATGAACCTCTCTTTTGGGATGGATGTGGCAAAATATAAACTTGACAAAGATTAATAACAGGTAAGGATAAATAGAAATGCGACATTTAAGAGTTATAAATCACCTTGGAAGGAAGAGTGCTGACAGGAAGGCGCTGATGGCCAACATGGCATCATCACTTATTCTGCATAAGCGTATCAGCACCACCAAAGCCAAGGCACGTGCGCTGAAGTCATATATTGAGCCTCTCATTACAAAGTCAAAGGAGGATTCAACACACTCACGCAGAGTAGTTTTCAGTTATCTTGAGAACAAAGATGCTGTTTCTGAGCTCTTCAGGGAAGTGGCACCTAAAATTGCCAGCCGCCCTGGTGGTTACACCCGCATCCTTAAGATGGGTAACCGTCTTGGTGATGCAGCCGAGATGTGCATAATTGAGTTGGTTGACTTTAATGAGAACATGCTTGGTGGTGAAGCCGGTAAAGCCAAGGCAACCCGCCGCCGCCGCGCACCCAAAAAGAAAGTGGCCGAGGCAGCCGCTGCCACAGAAGCACCAAAGACCGTAGCAGAAACTGCAACGGATTCACAAGAATAAATTGAAATGTCTGGAAATTATAGGGATATAGCCTTTGTGACTGTATCCCTTTTTTATATATTGCAGATTGATTTTTTAAAACACAAGAAACAATGAGTCAGATAATTAGCGTACATGCAAGGGAGATCCTCGATTCAAGAGGCAATCCAACTATTGAAGTTGAAGTAGTAACAGCCAGTGGTGCCAGCGGCAGGGCAGCCGTACCCTCCGGGGCCTCTACGGGTGAGAATGAGGCACTTGAACTGAGAGACGGTGACAAGAGCCGATATCTCGGCAAGGGTGTACTCAAAGCGGTTTACAATGTAAACAGTGTTATTTCCGAGGACATAATGGGCATGGATGTCACCAACCAGGTGGCTATCGACCAGAAGATGATTGATCTTGATGGCACCCCGACAAAAAGCAACCTTGGTGCTAACGCTATACTTGGTGTTTCACTGGCATGCGCCAAAGCAGCGGCTGCCTTCCACGGCCTGCCTCTCTACAGATATATAGGCGGAACCAATGCACGTGTTCTCCCGATACCTATGATGAACATCATTAATGGAGGCTCACACTCAGATGCTCCCATAGCTTTCCAGGAATTCATGATCCGTCCTAAGGGCGCCTCTTCTTTTGCTGAAGGTCTGAGAATGGGGGCTGAGGTGTTCCACTCTTTAAAGAAAGTACTGAAAGAACGCGGGCTCAGCACAGCTGTAGGCGATGAGGGAGGATTTGCGCCGGCACTGAATGGCACTGAAGATGCACTAGATAGCATAATAAAGGCAATCACAGCTGCTGGTTATAAGCCTGGTACCGACGTTACCATTGCCCTTGACTGTGCAGCAAGTGAGTTCTTTGAGAATGGCCTTTACAACTATGCCAAGTTCGAGGGTGAAAAAGGACAAAAACTTACTCCAAAACAGCAGGCTGAATACCTTTCTGCTCTCGTTGAGAAGTATCCTGTCATTGACTCTATTGAAGATGGCATGAGTGAGAAGGACTGGGATGGTTGGAAGCTTCATACAGAGATGCTCGGATCAAAGATACAGATAGTAGGTGATGACCTTTTTGTCACAAACGTACAATATCTTGAGAAAGGCATTGCGATGGGCTGCGCTAACTCAATTCTCATCAAGCTGAATCAGATAGGAACCCTTACCGAGACTCTTAATTGCATTGAGATGGCTCACAGGGCAGGTTATACCACCGTCACCTCTCACCGTTCGGGAGAGACAGAAGACTCTACTATCGCCGATGTTGCTGTCGCAACAAATTCAGGACAGATAAAAACAGGCTCTCTGAGCCGCACTGACCGCATCGCCAAATACAATCAGCTTCTTCGTATTGAGGAGGAGCTTGCCAATAACGGTGTATATGGCTGTGAGTAAATTTATTGGGCATAAACATTAATAAAAAAGCTCCGCTCGGGCGGAGTTTTTTATTTTTATCTTTGCACAAATCTGCATCTCAATGTCATTTAACGGTCTTGCCAGTTTTATAAGCTATCTTGATTCACGGGATGATCTGCACCGGATTGGTTGTTATGTTAACCCTGAGCTTGAGATTACTGAGGTGGCAGACCGTATGGTAAAAAGCGGAGGCAGGGCTCTTCTTTTTGAGAATAATGGCACCGTTTTCCCGCTTCTTATAAATGCCTTTGCCTCTGATGACCGGATGGCCGGGGCTATCGGACGTACCTCTCTTGATGATGCGGGGGAGGAGATTATTGCTCTTTCGGAGAGTGTAACAGGTTCAGGAGGCCTCATGTCAAAGCTCTCCAGGTTGCCAAAGATGCTGAGGCTGCTTAAGCTTACACCTCTGAGAATGAGGGGCAGGGGTGCATGCCAGGAGGTTGTGTCACCAGTTCCTGATCTTGGAATATTACCGGCGCTCAGATGCTGGCCCCATGATGGAGGTAAGTTCATAACCCTGCCGCTTGTACACACCTACCACCCTGAGACGGGCAAAACAAATGTGGGGATGTATCGCATGCAGATCATGGGACCTTCACTGACAGGCATGCACTGGCACCGCCATAAGACCGGGGCACGTCATTTCGAGGCATGGAAGAAGACCGGCAAAAGAATGCCTGTCACTGTAACCCTTGGGGGTGACCCTGTCTATACTTATTCAGCCACTGCACCGCTGCCGGAAGATATGAATGAGTATCTGCTGGCTTCATTCCTGAGGGGCAGGAGAGTAAAAATGGTTAAGTGCCTGACAAATGATATCTGGATCCCGGCAGACTCTGATATTGTCATTGAAGGTTATGTTGATCCTTCGGAGAATCTGCTGCTTGAAGGTCCTTTCGGTGACCATACCGGTTTTTATTCCCTGGCTGACTACTACCCGGGTTTTCATGTCACCTGTATAACACACAGGAGAAATGCCGTTTATCCCTCTACTGTTGTGGGCGTGCCACCCATGGAAGATGCATGGATAGGCAAGGCAACTGAGAAGATCTTTCTTGCCCCGCTAAAACTGGCTATTGCGCCTGAAATAAAAGATCTCCATATGCCGGTTGAGGGTGTTGCACATAATATTGTCTTAGTCAGCATCCAAAAGAGCTATCCCGGTCAGGGGATGAAGGTGCTGAGTGCTCTATACGGTGCAGGACAGATGATGCTCAGCAAATACATCATCGTGGTAAGCAACACAACCCCTCTCCGTGATTATCGTAAGGTAGCAGAAGCGGTGTTCGAAAACACCCGGTTTGATACTGACCTTCTCTTTACACATGGGCCGCTTGATGTTCTTGATCATTCATCTGACAGATTCAGCATGGGGGGCAAGCTTGGTATTGATGCCACAGTAAAACTGCCGGAAGAGCGTACAACCGAGTACAATTCCATTCCCCTGAGGTTGCTTACTGACACAGAGATAGCAAATGATGTGATTATCACAGTAAGGACACTGTCGGACATTGATCAGCCGGTTGTTGTGCTTACTATCAGGAAACCCTCTGAGGGCCTTGATATGCGAAAGCTGGTCGCCACACTGCCTGCACCCCTGCATACACCCGGAACCATTACAATAGCGGTTGATCAGGGGGCTGACAGCACGGATCTGTCCATGATAACCTGGCTGGTGGCAGGCAATTGCGACCCCTCACGTGACATATACCGTGTGGGAGACAGGGCTCTCTTCCTGGATGCTACATCAATGCCACTATCCCTGCCTTCTTTCCAGAGGGAGTGGCCTAATGTAGTATGCTCTGACAGAGAAACGATTGACCTTGTAAACCGCAGGTGGAAAGAGTATAACATTGGTGAATTTGTAAAATCACCCTCACAGAAGTTGCTTCCTCTTCTTCACCCGGGGGAGGCCGCAGTAAATATTGATAAAATTATATCGGAGTGAGTGCGGGAGCATCATCAGCCTTTGCGATCATGATGGCCCAGGGAGCCAGGGAGAGTCTGATAATCAATTACTTAATTGCCATTTTTATTGCCGCTGCCCTTGTTTACCTTGCGGTACTTCAGTTCTGGGTTCTTCTCAGAACAAGGAAGCACCTCAGGGAGATGAAGGCCGCCTATGACGAGATAGATGTTCAGCGTGAGGAGCTGCAACTGAGGAATAAGGATCTTACAGACAGCCTTACCTATGCAAGGCGAATTCAGGAGGCGTTGTTGCCTGCAGAGCATCATATACGAAAGATATTACAACACTATTTCATCTTTTACCGGCCCAAGCATATTGTGAGCGGTGACTTTTACTGGATCAGTGAAAGAGATGATAAGTACTTCATAGCTGCTGCTGACTGTACCGGTCACGGAGTCCCCGGCGCCCTCATGTCAATGATAGGTCTTGAACTGCTACATAAAATCATCAATGAGATGAGGGTCAATGTCAGTGATCAGATACTCCTTACGCTCAATGACGAGCTCGAGGCTGCTTTCTTCAAGGAGGAGGACGGCAGGGCTCTTATCAAGGACGGGATAGAGATGAGCATTTGTGTCATCGATCGTACAACATTGGAGATGGAGTTCTCGGGTGCCTTTCTGCCAGTATATATAGTGCGTGACGACAAACTCATTGAGATAAAGGGTGATAAGCAGAATGTGGGTCAGCTGTTCAATGGCGTTTCCTTTAACCGCAGCAGTTACCGGCTTCAGAAGGGAGACATCCTCTACCTGTTCTCAGACGGCTATGCAGATCAGTTTGGAGGGCCCGACAACAAGAAATTCAAATATCGTCGCCTGAGGCATCTCTTGCTGACCATAAGTAAATATCCTCTCAGCGACCAGCAGAGAATCCTTGATGAGACCATTACCTCCTGGATGGGTGACTGCGAACAGATTGATGATATGATGATTATGGGTATCAGACCATTCTGATCTCAGATCAGGGCGCTGATTTTATCAATAAGAAGGTCAGGCTCTATCGGTTTGCTGATGTAATCATCCATACCCACGGCAAGGCACTGTTCCTTGTCACCCAGCATGGCATTTGCCGTGATGGCTATTATCGGAACGTGCAAATGGGTACTCATTTCCAGTCTTCTTATTTTTTCCGCGGCCACCAGTCCGTTCATTACCGGCATCTGTACATCCATAAGTATCAGGTCGTATCTTGAAGTGCCGAACATGTCAAGCGCCTCCTTGCCGTTTCTTGCTATCTCAATGCTTTTAACAAGGGGCTCCAGCATGAGCTGTGTTATGCGCTGGTTAATGGGGTTATCCTCAACAAGGAGTATGTTGAGTTCTTTCATCTCTTTCCTTGCCTGTTCAGCAGGCATCCCCTTGATGAGTGTGCTTGCGGCTGTTGGTGTTTCAGCCTTCTCGCCCCGGCGGATAAAAATGTAAAAGACAAAGTATGACCCTGATCCGGCAGTTGTCTCCTGCCAGGTTCCTCCCATGCTTCTTATAAGCCTCCCTGCTATCGGATATTGCTGTCGCCCTTCCCCGATGAAGACGACCGGGTTGTTTGTTGAGAGGGTGAACTCCAGCTTCTGCAAACTGTCGCGCACACCCGCTTCCCTTATCTGTATTTTTATTGTTGTTTTGCCCGTGGCACCTGAAATGGCGGCGGTCATGAGGTCAAGAAGTACCTGCTTGATAATGATCGGGTCACCCATATATTCACTGCTGCCCTCACCTTTGTCATCGTAAACAACAAGGCTCTGCTCATGCTTCCTGTTGAGTTTTATCAGGTCAATGGTGTCCTGTATGATAGGACCGAGCCTGAATCGTATCTCTCCTCTCTTCTCAAAGGTAATGTTACCAGCCGTTTCCATGGTGAGATCGTTGACCACATCCACCATGCTGTCTGTTGAAGCCACGAAGGTGTCAAGGAGTTCCTGCTGTTTGGCTGATGTGCCTGAATCGCGAAGCATGCTGCCAAGAAGCACAAGGTTGTTCAGAGGCTCCCTGATACGGTGCGAGAAGCTGTTGATGACTTCCTCATTCCTCTCTGCGATTGATGAAAGCTCACCCATGATAGAACGTGTATCGGTTATGAGCCTGCGAATCTCATATATCGCGAAGATCAGGGGTAGCAATGCCAGTATACCTGCTGCAAGAGGGACGATTACAAGAGCTGTCAGGGATGTGACCAATGCTGTTACAGCGAGGAGAAGAGCAACAATAAGTGGCATAAGAATACGCTCTCTTGTCCTCCGTGTCATCAGTTCTGATTGTGGGATTGCAACAGGTTTTGATCGTTTTGACATACTCCCGGTACAGTAGAAATATAACACTCAAATATACACGAATTTCAATAAAGATGGAGGCATCGTTTCCTTCCTTGTAGATAAAACACTAAATTTGCTCTCAACGGTATAATATTTGAGGGTGTAAAGAAAAAATGGTGCAATGAAAAAAACCGCAGTGATACTGATATTATCTCTTTTTACTGCAGCATTGGGAAGGGCACAGATAAAGGATACCCTTGTACAATACACACCTGACTTCAAGTTCAGGGATGGCATCTACCTGAACTTCGAGATGGTTAGAAGCAATAGCCCGATACCCAAAGCAAGGCTCTTTACCTCAGTTGACTATAATGATAAAGATTTCTTCGATGCGGTGCTCTCAGGTGAGAAGATCTATTTTTATGACAGCATGGGAGTGAGGCAGGAGATAGAGAAGAATTCAATCTGGGGTTTTTCACGCAACGGAGTGCTCTATATCAAGGTGCAGGATACGTTCAACAGGATCACTTTCTTTGGCTCCATCATTCACTTTGTTGCCGATGTCACTTCCGTTTCGCAGAACAATCCATACGGTTATTATGATCCCTATTATTCTCCCTATGGCTCGTATGGTTATCCTTATAACAGAGGATATTACAACCCTTATTCACCGTACTATTCACCTTACTCATCATATGGCTACCCATATAATAGTCAGCCTTCGACCCGAACCGACCTGAAGATGTTCATGATCGATTTTGAGACAGGGAATGAGTATGAATATGATCTTGAGAATCTTGAAGCATTGCTAATGAAGGACCCGGAGCTTTACGAGGAGTTTGTTTCAATGAAGAACAAAAATCAAAAGAAAATGATGTTTGTCTATCTCCGGAAATTCAATGAGAAGCATCCGATCTATCTGCCAACAGGAAAATAACTTATAAATGAAGAAAGCCATAGTTTTCGCACTTTTCATATTTTTCATTGTCGCGGTGAATGCCCAGCAGAGGCCTTATCCCACAATGGATGATGCAAAACTTTTTTCTGCCTCAACTACGTGTGTTGTGCTTGAATCAAACCAGTTCTCTTTTTATAATGCTGAGATAAAGGCAGCGGTAGATAAGTACTGGAAAGTCACACCTGTGAAATTCATAAGTGAGGAGGAGTTCAATGTGATGAAGACTGATCCGTCTTATTCATTCATTGTGTTGACAATAACCAACTTCAGCAACGACAAATCCGGATCAGCTTATGACTTTCTCAATCTGCTTCTCGGGGCTGATGTCAACAATCTTGATGAGTTGCCTGAGTTTTGCGCCATACCCCTCTCGTTTGCCGGTGCACCGGAAGAGGAGTACAGCTACAAGCTCGGTCTTATTATCAGGTTCATGCAGTATCATGCTGACCTGGTTATGAAAAACCCGACAACATCGGCTCTGAGGTATCTTAAGTATTACAATAAAAATGTCCCTGAGATAGGGGGAAAGACATTATTGGTCAGGGAAGCGGACCTGGCTCCCGAGATAAGCACGGTTGAAAAGATAGCAGCATATTACAAGTATCCGGTTAAGATAGTTGATGAGGAAGAGATAATCAGAGCCGTGGAAGAAAAGGATAAAGATGTTCTTATTGTTCACAAGGTAGGTCCTGATGGTGTAAAGCAGACAGGCACATGCCTTAAGATGCTTATCGGAACCGATGATGCCATAATGTATTATTTTGATACTCATATGGTTGACAGTAAGAATGCCAACGGACTTCTTATCCCTGACCTTAAGAGGCTTGCACGCTTCTGATGATGCAGCATTTACACAGAGTTACCGTCTTTAAAAAAAAAGAGCAATGGAAGAGATTAAAACATACACACAGTCAGAACGTGACTGGGCCATGTTCTGTCACCTTTCAGCCTTTGCCGGCTACTTCTTCCCTTTTGGTGGCATTATAGGGCCGCTTGTATGCTGGATGTCGCGGAAGGATGATTCGGCATGGATCGATGTAAACGGCAAGTCATCAATTAATTTCCAGCTTTCCATCTTGCTTTATACAGTACTTGCAATTCCGCTGTGCTTCATCATTATCGGGATACCGATAATAATCTTTCTCTCGATGCTGGAGCTGATATGCATTGTTATTGCAAGTGTAAGGGCTGCGAAGGGTGAGACCTTCAAATACCCGCTCTCTATACCCTTCGTTCAATAGTATCATTGGTAATAGTCAATTCTGCATCTGTCGCCCCTTCGGGGCTCAGATTGGCATAGTATGATCTGTACCCCGGGCTGTTGCCCGGGGTTATTCACATTTGTCCCTTTCAGGGACAGAGGAAACAGGTCTCTGCGTTGCCCACTTTACTGGTCAAACAGAAACTCTTCAGATCAACACATCTCTCAGCCACGCAAGTGGCTGAATATGTATTGCCGTAGACAACCAGAAACTATCCATATTACAGAAGACCCTGTATATTGGCACCTGTCTCAGCC
>JALOMO010000114.1 GCA_025455395.1 Bacteroidales bacterium | reverse complement strand
ACCTGAAGAACGACATATCTGAGAAGAATGATCTTGCCGGTTCAAATCCGGATTTAGTTGAGAAATTTAAGAAGATGCTGGCTGACTGGAGAACCCAGGTGAATGCACAGATGCCGTCACCAAATCCGGATTTTAAATGAGTAATAAGCCGCGAATTGTTGTAATCGGGAGTTCCAATACCGACATGATCATCCGGGTGCCCCGGTCAGTAGGATCCGGTGAGACTTTGATGGGTACTGGTTTTACAATCGTTCAGGGAGGCAAAGGGGCCAATCAGGCTGTTGCATCGGCTCGTGCTGGAGGAGATGTGGTTTTTATCTCCTGTGTTGGTGATGATTTATTTGGCAGGAATACTGTTGATGCCCTAAGAAATGAGGCCATCGATACCTCTCTGGTCAAAGTTGTGAAAGAGGTGCCAACCGGGGTCGCGATGATACAGATCGATGAAAAGGGTGAAAACAGCATATGTGTTGCGCCGGGGGCGAACAACTGTTTGTATTCCGAAGATATCCTTAGTGCAGAAAACGCAATCGGGGAAGCCGATGTACTGCTTATTCAGCTGGAAATTCCCGTGAAAACAGTTGAAACGGCAATTATCCTGGCAAAAAAACACAAAACACAGGTAATCCTTAACCCGGCACCTGTTAACCCTTTTCATGCCAGTCAGTTGCCTGCAGGAATACTAAGCAACGCCGACATAATCACACCGAATTTAAACGAAGCTGAATGGCTGACGGATACGGACCCCTCAGTCAGTGATTATTCTGAACTTCTTGTAAGGCTCAGAAAGTCTGCAACAGGAATCATTGTTATGACCCTCGGAGGCAATGGTTCTGCCTGCCTTAATCAAAAGAAAATTACACACTTTCCTGCGGTACCAGTCAGGGTGACCGACACCACTGCAGCCGGCGATACTTTCAACGGATACCTGGCAGTTGCCCTGGCAAAAGGCTACAGGTTGGACAAGGCTATCACCCTTGCTGTTAAGGCTGCCTCCCTTTCAGTTACAAAACTAGGAGCACAGTCTTCTATACCTTATGCGGAAGAGGTTGACTTATCTCCGCTTAAATCAGGAAAGCACTTAGTTAAAGCAATATAATAATAAGACAGATAAATATGAAACAGGCAATTATGGTATCTCCCGGAAAGATTGAGTTCAGGAAGGTAAATGATCCGGGACCATTGAAAGAAAATGAAGTACTCCTCCGAATTAGGAAGATAGGAATTTGTGGCTCAGATATACATGTCTATCATGGAGAGCATCCGGCAACTCCTTATCCTGTTGTTCAGGGACATGAGTATTCAGCAACTGTTGAGGCAGTTGGGGAGAAAGTTACCGGGATAATGCCCGGTATGAGAGCAACTGCCAGGCCACAAATTGTGTGTGGTAAATGCGGGCCGTGCAGAAAGGGTCAGTATAATGTATGTCAGGAATTGAAGGTAGAGGGTTTCCAGGCCCCCGGGTGTGCCCAGGATTTATTTATTGTGGATAAGGATAAAGTGATTGCTTTTCCTGACACCATGACATTTGAACAGGGTGCACTTATCGAACCTGCTGCTGTAGGTGCACATTCCACCAGCAGGGTGACAGACATAAAAGGGAAAAATGTTGTGGTTTCTGGAGCAGGGACTATTGGAAATCTGGTTGCACAGGCTGCAAAAGGCAGGGGAGCCAGGAAAGTGTTGATCACTGATATCAGTGATTACAGGCTTGATATTGCCAAAAGATGCGGGATTGAGCATACTGTAAATGTGAGTGAGAATTCCTTCGAGAGCGCTGTGACTTCTGTGTTTGGCGAGGAAGGCTTTCAGGTTGGCTTTGATGCCGCAGGAGTGCAGTCTTCAATTGATGTACTGATGAAAAATATTGAGAAGGGAGGCGAAATAGTAATTCTTGGCGTCTACTCAGAAAAACCGGTAATTAATATGCATTACCTGATGGAGCATGAACTCAAAATCATTGGGTCATTGATGTATCGCCATGAAGATTATGAAGAGGCTATGGAAATGCTTTCTTCCGGGAAAATCAGCACAGAACCCCTGATCACAAGGAGCTATCCTTTTGAACAATATGATGAGGCTTATAAATACATTGATTCACAGAAAGGTAAATCCATGAAGGTCATGATTGATGTTTAAATTAGGATTTCGATCATAAATACTTCGTAGAAGTCCTTGAAATTTTTATGAGAACGTTCTATATCAAATAATTAAAGCAATAATAAAATGAAAAGTTTCGAATACCACCAGTCCTCTAGAATAATATTCGGTAAAGGAAGTCTTGGCCAGTTGCCGGATGTCGTCATGGAATTTGGATCACGGGTGCTCCTTGTAACCTCTGATTCATCCTCTCCTGAGTTGAAGATGCAATATGAAAAGGTAATTGAATTATTGACTCTTAAAGGTATATCTGTGGCGCATTTTGATGGTGTCAGACCAAATCCTACAACAGATATGGTCAGGGAAGGAGCAGAACTGGCAAGAGTATCCGGCGCAAAAGTAATCATAGGATATGGTGGAGGCTCAAGTATGGATGCAGCCAAGGCCATATCGGTGGAAGCAACTCATGACGGAAGTTGCTGGGATTATCTGTTTTATAAAACACCCCAGCCTGATCCGGGGAAACTGATTCCGGTAATTACTGTGACCACAACTTCGGGCACCGGCGCTCATATTACGCAGATTGCAGTGATTACAAATTCAAATGAGAGAGATAAATCTGCCCTGTATAATGCCAGCCTTTTCCCAAAAGTGAGCATCATTGATCCGGAACTGATGGTTTCAGTACCTGCAGTAGTAACTGCCAATACCGGATTTGATGTATTCTGTCATGCTTTCGAGAGTATTCTGCACCCTAAAAGTAACAGGTTTACAGAGCTGCTGGCCTGGGAGGCAATTTCAATTGTTTTCAAGACCCTGCCACTTTTACGAGACGATCTTAAAAACATTGAATTGAGGGAAAGGATGGCCTTTGCAGATACCCTTGCCGGGATGGTCCTTTCAAATACCGGTGTAACCTTGCCGCATGGAGTGGGAATGGCAATAGGAGGTATGTATCCTCATGTTGCCCACGGTGAAGCCCTGGCAATAGTCTACCCGTCATTTGCCTCATTTACATGGGAATCAGCTGTTGAAAAGTTCGCAAAAGTTGGCAGGATGTTAAATGGGGAGCTCAATCACCTCACCGATAAGGAAGCCGCTTCTCACGCACCTGGTGAACTAACTGAATTCCTGAAAAGTATGGGACTGTTTAAGAAATTGAGGGATGTCAAAGTGCCCGAGTCAGAAATTCAAAAACTGGCTCTGCAATCGATGGTTTTGCCTGATTATCTTAATAATCCCAGGATTGCCGGTGAAGAGGAAATGACCGAAATCGTAAAGTCCAGCTTCTGACGGATATGAAACCAGGAATCACGATAAGTCCATCCGTTGCATGTGCTGACTTCAGGCATCTTGAAAAGGATATCCGTACCCTTGAAGAATGCAAAGTGGATTTTCTGCACATTGATATCATGGACGGGACATTCGTGCCAAACTTTTCGCTTGATTTCTCTCTGATGAGAATGCTTAGAGAGATGACCTCCATTCCGTTGGAGTGTCATCTTATGGTGGTGAACCCCGAAAGATATATCGCGAAGACAGCAGAATCAGGAGCACAGTTCATCACTATTCATGCGGAGAGTACCTTTAATGTTCAGCGGGCTCTTGTTGCAATCAGGGAATCAGGCGTCAGGTCAGGAATTGCGTTGAATCCTGCTACCCCGGTTAATGTGCTTGAACATATACTGGATGACCTGGATATGATTGTGGTGATGATGGTTAACCCCGGATTTGCCGGTCAGAAAATGATACCATCGATGCTGGAGAAGATAACCCGGGTAAGGAAACTCATTGATGATCGTGGCCTGGATAACATAATAATCCAGGTTGACGGAAATGTCAGCATAGAGAATATCCCGCTAATGATAGAGGCAGGAGCCACTATGCTTGTGGGAGGAACATCGAGTGTTTTCAGAATAGACCATTCGATCAGTGAATCTGTAGAAGCGATAAGAACATTGATAAAAAAGCATAAATCGAACCAGGATCAATAATAGAAAATGGGAAAAATGAATTTCAGAACAACTTCAAAATATTTCAATTATTCCGGAAGAATCATATCATGTTCTTTCAGTGCAGCATTGCTGGCACCCGGATTGCATATGCATGCAGGGGTTAACAATAAGGCCGGCGGTGAAAAGCCAATGAATGTATTATTCATAATGTCAGATGATCTCCGGCCCAATATCGGATGTTATGGTGACAGTTATGCAGTCACACCCAATATCGATCGTCTGGCTGCGTCAGGTGTTTTATTCTCGAGTGCCTATTGCCAGCAGGCTGTAAGCAATCCTTCAAGAGCCTCACTTCTCACCGGTCTCAGGCCCGACGAAAACGGGGTGGTAAACCTTGTCACCCATTTCAGGACAAAACTTCCGGATGTAGTAACCCTGCCACAATTGTTCAAGAACAATGGTTACCTCGCTTACGGTGCAGGTAAAATATATCATGACAGCAGGAACACCATTGATCCTGCTTCCTGGACGGAATCGGTCTATGCCTATAATACCGGCCGGTATATTTTGCCGGAAAACCTTGAAGGGGGTGACAAGCAGAATTCAACGGAATGTGTTGAGGTGGATGATACAGCATATATTGACGGTAAAGTGACGAATGAGGCTATTAAATATATGCACCGAGCCAGAAAGGACAATCAGCCATTCTTTATTGCCGTCGGATATAAAAAGCCCCATGCTCCTTATTGTGCACCAAAAAAGTACTGGGATATTTATGAAAATACAGTATTTGAAATTAAAAACCGCGAAAGGCCGGAGGGGAGCCCGCAACTTGCATTTCATAGCAACCAGGAATTGCGCGGGTACAAGGATATCCCAAAGGAAGGACCAATCCCCTCAGAAAAGGAGCAACAGGTAATCAGGGGATACTATGCATGCATCAGCTATCTTGATGCCCAGGTCGGAAAGCTTCTGGATGAACTGGAAACACAGGGCTTAAGTGAAAATACCATCATAGTCCTTATGGGTGATCACGGGTATCATCTCGGAGAACAGGATACATGGTGTAAATCAACAAATTTTGAGCTCGATGCCAGGGTCCCGCTGATAATTGCTGCCCCGCGTATGAATGGCAATGGCAAGAAGTCAGATGCAGTGGTTGAGTTCGTGGATGTTTATCCTACAGTTGCCCATCTCGCCGGAATCAGGCTACAGGGGAAATTATCAGGGAAAAATCTTGCTCCGCTTCTTGCCAACCCGGGTAAGCCATGGAAGAATGTTGCCTTTAACCAGTTTTTCAGGCCATACGGGGCGCTTAGCGGGAATCGTCCCCAAACCCACATGGGATACTCTGTCAGGACTGATAATTGGAGATGTACTAACTGGTACGATCTGTCAACCGGAGAAATTGTGGAGAAGGAACTTTACAATCTTGATGAAGACAGAATAGAAGTGGAAAACCTTGTCGGCAGGCCGGAATATAGAAAGGTTGAGAAGCAACTGGCAAAGAAATTATTAGATTACAGGAATGGCAACTATCAAAAGTAAGTGATATCAGTACAACATCTGCCAGTGGAGAATACACTGCTGACAGACCATATGTCAGGTATTGAGCATGTTGAATAATGTTGCTGAATACTGGCCGGATAGATTAAAATTAATAACCATAAATAACCAGACAGATGAAAAAATCAATCATTATTTTGTTTGTAATGTTAGCAAGCATACAGGCTTTGACCATAAATATTGTAAATGGTCAGGGAACAGGAGATGTCAGAGATGTTGTTACAGTAGATGTACTGCCACCAAACAGTATTTACCACAGGATATGGCAGCCTTATATTGCCAAACTCGGTAAGGACCATTATGTTGCAGCATATGGCCTTCAGCTGAGAGGCAAAACGGATATGGGAGATATGTTATGTTCAATAACAAAGGACGGGGGTAAAACCTGGTCTCCTCCCACAAAGATTTTTGACCATACGATTCCTGACGGAAGTCAGCGTTTTGCATATGCCAATGCGGTACTGTTCCTGCCGGAAGGGCATAAAACTTTATGGTTTTTTGGAATGAGATGCCCGGTTGCTCACCGTAACAGTGAAGAAAGTGAGTTGGTTGCAGCCTATTCCTGTGACGGAGGGGTATCATGGACGCCTGTTGAATTGAATGTCAATCATATCGGGCCAATCATAACATGTGCCCATCCGGTTGCTGTGATGGAAAATGGCGTAAGGAAATATTTGATTGCAGCACACCGTAATACTTTACAGAAAGACCCAACCGGTGACAGGGAACAATTTGTGCTTGAAAGCTATGACCTCATAAACTGGGAACTGGCAGGTTATATTCCGCGTCCTGCTGAAGTATGGCTCCATGAGGGAGTTATTGACGAAGGTGATAATAAGGGAGAGCTAAAGATGGTTATGCGCACGGCTCAGTATTTCAGCGAGAGAAAGGCGCTTCCCGTGCCAAGGGCTTATTCCTCAATAAGCAAGGACAACGGTAAAACCTGGTCTGTGGCAGTTGAAGAACCGGCTCTATGGAACACAGCATCCAAGGGATTCTATGGAAAAGATTCGAAGGGCAGACATATTTATGTTTATAATGATGATGAAAGAAGTGTCAGAAGAGGGCTTTACTATGTCACCAAGGAACCCGGAAAAGAGTGGTCAAAACCGAGTCTGTTCTACTGGGATAAAAACTGCAACAGTTACCCTACACTGATTGAGAAGGAACCTGGCGTTTTTCTCTGTATATGGGACAGCTCAGAAAACCTGGATACAAAACGTACGGCTATCAGGTTTGGGATACTCGATTTGAATAAATGACTTTCAAATATGACAGTCTGAAAGATTTCACAAATTATAAGACAACCTCAAAGCAATGACAGCAATTGAATTTAAGAAAGCGCTGCGGGCAGGAAAACCTGTTTATGGCACCTTGATCGTAAGCACTTCCCCAAAATGGATGGATGTGATAAGTCAACTGGACCTCGATTTTGTTTTCATCGATACGGAACATATTGCCATCGATCGTCATCAGTTATCATGGATGTGCCATGCGTATGCGGGTAAAGGACTGGTACCTGTCGTAAGGATTCCATCTCCTGATGCCTATCAGGCCTGTATGGCACTTGACGGCGGGGCAAAGGGCATTATTGTTCCCTATGTAGAAACCGTAGATGAGGTTATTAAGCTCAGCGGGGCTATTAAAAACAGGCCGATCAAAGGGAAAAAACTGGCAGATCATCTCGATGGAAAAACCAGCCTGGAGTCGGAACTGCTGGATTATATTAAGAAACACAATGAAGACCATATTTTCATAGTCAACATTGAGAGTCAGCCTGCCATAGATAACCTGGATGAAATAGTCAGAATACCCGGCGTGGATGCCGTTCTTATCGGACCTCATGACCTTTCATGTAATCTGGGTATTCCGGAACAATACAATCATCCGAAATTTAAAGCGGCCGTCGAAGATATATTTACCAGGGCAAGAAAAGCCGGTATAGGGGCAGGAATGCATGTGTTTTACAGTGACAGTCTGAAACATGAGCTCGAATGGGCGGAGAAAGGGGCTAACCTGATACTTCACAGTGGAGATATCTCCCGCTTTGCCGAGATTATGAGGGAGGACATCATTATGTTAAAGCATGGTTCAACCTATAAAAAAGATATAAGTTCTGAGACGGTAAATATCTAGGTAACCGGCATAGCGGAGTTATTCCGGACCCAATGTTTTTAACCGGAACCGGGAAAGCCCGGCCGGGGATAGAAAAATCAGAAATATCAAATTAAATATCTCATCTATGAATATAATAATCAGACCTTTGAAAGCATTGCTGATCTTTGCTTTGTTTGCTGCGACCGATCCGTCTCAGGCCCAGGGTACCGGTGATGTAATGAATGTGGTAACTATTGACAAAGTTCCTGAAAACTCTGTTTACCACAGAATTTATCAGCCTTTCATTGCCAAATGGGACGAGGGCCATTATGTGGTTTCTTACGGACTTCAGCTCAGGGGTAAGACTGACATGGCTGATATCATGTGCTCAATGACCAGGGACGGGGGTAAGACCTGGTCACCTGCCAGCCGGATCTTCGATCACAGAATTCCCAATGGCAGCCAGCAATATGCTTATGCCAACCCGGTACTCTTCATTCCTGAAGGGGAGCGAATCATTTGGTATTTCGGCATGCGGTGCCCGATTTATTATCCTGACAGTGAAGAAAGTGAGCTGGTGGCTGCCTATTCATGTGACGGTGGAGTTAGCTGGCAACATGTTGAGCTGAGGATGGGGTTTCATTCGCCTGTTATCACCAATGCAGGAGTTGTTCCTGTAAAGGAGAACGGAATAACAGCATACCTGCTGCCTGTACATCGCAACACCCTCAGGCATGATCCAAAAGGAGACAGGGAGATGTTTGTACTGCAGAGTACAAACCTTCTGGACTGGAAACTGGCCGGGTATATACCCAGGCCGGCAGATGTTTGGTTACATGAAGGGAATATTGCAGAAGGCGATAACCCGGATGAACTGAAGATTGTGATGCGTACGGCAAAATATTCAAATGATGGAACCCTGGAGCCTCCACGGGCATGGTCCTCAGTGAGCAAGGACCACGGGAAAACCTGGTCCATGGCAGTGCAGGAACCTGCACTCTGGAATACTGCCTCCAAGGGATTCTTTGGAAAAGACTCAAAGGGAAGGCATATTTATGTGTATAATGATGATGAAAGAAGGGTAAGAAGGGGTCTTTATTACGTTGTCAAGGAACCAGGCAAAGACTGGTCCAAGCCACGACTGTTTTACTGGGACAACAACTGCAACAGCTACCCTACCCTTATTGAAAAAGAGCCGGGAGTGTTTCTATGTGTATGGGACAGTTCTGATGACCCGGATCAGAAGAGAACAACAATCAGGTTCGGGATACTGGATCTTAATAAATAAGGTATTGCTCAGGCAGATTGATAAACTGAGGGTTGCCTCGTTTCTGTGAGTAAAAAACTCTGTTATACCGGCGCAAATGGTTAAAACAGCATACGGGCCATCTGGATTTAAGTGGTTAATAACGATGTCTTGTTAATGATGCAAAGTGGTTAATTTAAATAGTAGTAAAAGGATAAGAATTATGCAAAGATTCAATACCATTCCAATCAGATCAGCCCTGTCAGGCCTGTGTCTGCTCGTGACCATCCTGGCGCTGAATTCGTGTTCAGGGCAGGGAAGCGCCGTTGAATTAACCATTAAACAGTACCAGGTTCCGGTATTGAAATACAGGCATGATAATCCGATATTGCAGGTTAAACTGAATGTGCCTGCTGATGCCTCCCCACAAAGGGTGACGTCAATCACATTCAACACCGGGGGAACTGATGATCTGTCCGATATAAAGGCCGTCAGGGTGTTATACATAGGCAAGGACTCCCTGTGGGTCAAGTATGAAAAGCCTGCAAACAAAGCCGGGAATGTTGTTGACCCTGTCTATCCTGATGATTTCATTCCGGGACCGTTGCATTATGCTGACAGGAAAATCATTGATGACTGGCGGCCTGTTCAGTTCGGCGAAGATAAGCCTGCTGCTTCAAAGGTTACCTTCATGGGTGACCAGGAGCTTCTTCCCGGAGATAATTATTTCTGGCTGATGTAT
>JALOMO010000113.1 GCA_025455395.1 Bacteroidales bacterium | reverse complement strand
GATTAAAGGTACATGTGGAATAGATGAGTATCCCGCCATCTTTAAGGGAGGGCCATACATCCATAACAATCCTCCGCTGCCGGTCACTGCAGAGCCTGGCATTCTGCTCAGACCATTCGCTTATTGCCGTTTCATCCCTGAACATCCCTTCTCCCGAACATGGAGCGTCAACGAGAATGACGTCAAAGAAACCAGGCAGGACAGCGAAGTCTGATGGGTCATTTTGTGTTACCACAGTGTTACCCATACCCCATTTTGTAATGTTCTCCGCAAGCACTGAGGCACGTGCTCTGATGACTTCATTGGCCACAAGTAACCCTTTATCAGAAATCAGTGATGAGAGATGGGTGCTTTTACCCCCGGGTGCGCCACAAAGGTCAAGGACATTAAGCCCTTCGTTCCCTTCTGATGAAGCTTCCTGCGGGTAGTATACGCCTGCATGGAAGAGTGGATCGGGGGTGAACTGAGGCCTCACGGGCAGATAAAAGCCATTTGGTTCCCACGGCACCTTCACATAACCGGTAACAGGTTTATTCCATTTCAGGCTATTGACCCTTACTGAGACAGGTGAAGGCTCACCCAGGGCCCGGGTTAGCAAAGGTGCATCAACATATTGCTGGGTTGATATCCGTTTTAGAAATTGTTCAGGGAGCATGGTCACTCTTTATAAGGCAAAGATAGCCAAGTAACAGGTCGCCCCTACAGGGCTAAAATTTGTTAATGCCCATTATTTCTACAAACAGTTAGCTCCTATGGAGCTGATAGCCGTATAACGACCTGCGTTTATCTCTGTAAACAGCCAGGTCAAATGGAGCCGGAAGCCGCTTAGCGGCTTGCTGATGTTTATCGAAGCAATGTCATTCACTCAGGTAGTGTATACAGGGCTGACAGCCGGAAGCCGCTTAGCGGCTTACTGTTTGTAGAATTGAGGTTTGAATTCCATAATGAACCCCGTAGGGGTGGCCTGTTTGTTAAAGTATAAACGGGTTGTCCGGAACCATGCCCTCACCTTACCAGATCTGACCCTGATACTTTAAGCAATCCCAATGACCATCTGATAATCACAAATGAGCTGATAAGGGCTGCTATTGCATCAATATATGCCACTCCCCATATCATTGCCGTAAGGAGTCCGATGATGGCTGCAACACTTGTGAATGCATCAGCAATGACATGCAGGTATGCGGCCCTTATGTTATGGTCACTCTCATCATGATCATGCTGAAGGAGGAACGCACTCAGGATATTTACTCCCAGCCCGATGACAGCAATCATAATAGCTTCCTTATATTCAATGGCTCTCGGGTTGATGAACCTTCCCACCGCACCGGCAATGATCATGCCTGCGAATATTAAAAGGATAAGGCCGCTGGTATATCCTGAAAGAGTAAGCACTTTGTCTTTGTTTCCTGTAAACGAAGGGTCTGCTGACAGCTTCTTCACAAGTACATATGCAGCCCAACTCAGGCCAATGGCCAGAACGTGTGATCCCATATGGATACCGTCAGCAAGTAGTGCCATTGATCCGGTTAACCATCCGGCAACTATCTCCACCACCATGGTAACGGCAGTGAGAATAACCACCCAACCGGTCCTCTTCTGATTCTTTTCTATTGCTGTCACAGTCAATAAACGAAATAGACGGGCTATTGTTTATTCTGTTATAACCACTTCCTTCCCGGTCAGTCTTATACGGCCATTGAGAACAGGTGCAGATTGCGAATTCTCAATATCATTTATTAACGGCTGTCTTCCGCCGATAGCTACGGTAAACCATCCCGGCTCGATGACCCTGATTCCCTTTGCATTTATCATTGAGAACTGCCATGCTTTAACGGTAAAACTTACGGTTGCACTTTCTCCGGCTTTAAGGTGGATTCTCCTGAAGCCCTCAAGCTGTCTCAACGGTCTTGGTGTTGATGCCTTTTCATCGGTGAGATACAACTGAACCACCTCATCTCCTGCAACAGATCCCGTGTTTGTTACTTTTACACTTATGCTGACGTCGCTTCCTGTAACAATGCTTTCAGGAAGGATAAGGTCTGTATAGCTGAATGTTGTGTAACTCAGCCCATAACCGAACGGATAAAGGGGTTTCCCTGTGAAGTACCTGTAGGTACGGTTGCTCATGTCATACTCTTCAAATGGCGGCAATTGTTCAACCGAACTGTAATATGTCACCGGCAGTCGTCCGGCAGGGTTGTAGTCACCGAACAATACGTCGGCGACAGCGCTGCCACCTTCCACGCCCGGGTAGCCGGCCAGCAGCACGGCAGCTGCTTTCTCCTCCGCCTGAACTGATGCAACGGGTCCACCATTCATCAGAACAACCACCACCGGCTTACCGGTGCCTATCATTGCTGACAGAAGCTCTTCCTGGTTCACCGGCAGATTAAGGCTGGTGCGGTCTCCACCGCTGAATCCCTCAATCTGAATTCCCATCTCCTCCCCCTCCAGTCTCTGTGACAGCCCCAGAACGACAATAACGGCATCAGCCTCCTTTGCTGTTGCAACTGCATCGTGAATAAGATTCTCACGGGGTAGTGCCCATAACAGCTCCATATCAGCATCGCCGCTGTGATTCCTGTAAAGAATTTCGATCCGCTTCTTCTCACCGGCAACGAGGTCTAATGCAATCTCCTTATGAAAGGCGTGATGCTCTCCCCTGTAACGGATAAGTGTATCGCCTTCAACAATTACCATATAATCTGATGACCCCCATGCTCCCAGCGCATACCTCCCTGTCACCGGAGGCACAAGGTATGTTATCCAGCGTATCCCGAAGTCATTGACAGGCATGAGAGGGTGTGGGGAGTCATTCTCCCAGTAAAAATCAATTTCGTCATCGATCCGCGTGAAAAGGGGCTCTCCAATCATTTCCCTGCTGGTGTAATACTCCCCTAGTACACCCTGTCGTCCGTCAGGTGTCTGAAGGTGGCATGGCGGTATAGGCATAAGATTGTGTATCCCCGGTGCCAGGTCGCTTCCTTCGGCAAACAGTACTTCAATACAATCGCCAGCCTTTTTCTGAATGCCATCGAGGACCGTTACCGGATCTTTCGGAATACCGTTATAATTACCCACGAGGGCCTCCCAGTTATCGGCATTCGGACCGACGACTGCTATTCTCCTGATCTCTTTACCGAGAGGAAGAAATCCCTTCTCATTCTTCAGTAGAACTATTGATTCTTGGGAGGCCCGTCTTGCAAGAGACCTGTTATAGTCAGAACCATTGACAGTATAGGGTATCTGCGCATACTCAACAATGGTGTCAGGGTCAAACATACCGAGCCTGAATCTCGCTGTCATCACTCTTGTCACCGCTCTGTCAATGTCTGCTTCAGTCACGAGCCCGCGGCCGTATGCCTCCATAAGATGCCTGTAGTCAACCCCGCACTCAAGGTCAGTGCCTGCCTTGAGTGCCTGGGCTGCAGCTTCGGCAGGGTCTTTCGCATAGCCCTGAAAATTGTAGAAGTCTGACACTGCCCAGCAATCTGAAACAATATATCCGTCGAATCCCCAATCATCTCTGAGAATACCATAAAGCTCCTCATTGGCACACGCCGGGTGACCGCGGAACTGGTTATAGGCTCCCATGACCGAATAGACCTTTCCCTCCTTCACCAGAGTACGGAATGCAGGAAGGTAAGTCTCATGAAGATCGCGTTCGCTTACCTGTGCATTGAAACTGTGACGCAATGGCTCGGGTCCCGAATGCACAGCATAATGCTTGGCTGTGGCTACCGTCTTCAGGTATTTTGGGTCAGAGCCCTGCATCCCCTGAACAAATCGTAGTCCCATGCGGCCTGTGAGGTAGGGGTCTTCGCCGTAGGTCTCATGTCCCCTGCCCCACCTGGGATCTCTGAATATGTTTATATTGGGTGACCAGAATGTCAGACCGTGATAAATGCCTATGTCACCCCGTCTTATGAATTCATGGTACTTTGCCCTTGCCTCATCGGAGATGGCGTTTGCCACATCAAGCATCAGCTCCTCATTCCAGCTGTTGGCTATTGTAATTGACTGCGGAAAGACAGTTGCATAACCGGCGCGTGCAACACCATGCAGAGCCTCGTTCCACCAGTTGTAAACAGGGATTCCCAGCCTCGGGACAGCCGGAGCAGTATACAGAAGCTGCGCAGCTCTCTCTTCAAGTGTCATCCGATTCACCAGATCACCGACCCTTCTCTCTAAAGGCTGGCCAGTGTTCAGGTAATCAGGTTTCTGGGCTGAGAGCCCCTGAATCAGCAGGAAGCAGAACAACAAAATTCTGAAAAGTATTTTCATTTGACAAAGGTTTAACCTGAAGCAATCACAAACTAAAAAGTAGCGACGCGCAACTTGCGCGTCGCTACCAGAGATCTTCTATTTTACGCTGAACCTGTAAATCGTGCTCGAAAGGAACGGTTCCTCCGGTGTCAGGATAACCGAAGGGAAGACCGGCTTGTTGGGGCTGTCAGGAAAATGCTGTGTCTCGAGACAGAAGCCCGAACGATAATTGTAAACCTTACCTCCGATACCTGTCTGTGAACCGTCAAGAAAATTGCCGGTATAAAGCTGTACCCCAGGCTGATCGGTAATGACCTCCAGAACCCTCCCTGTCAACGGGTCATAAACAACCGCATCAACCTCCTCAGCATTGTCAAGGACAAAATTGTGGTCATAGCCAAGCCCCAGAATAAGCTGATCATACTCTTCCCCGATCCGCTCGCCAATTGTGTGAGGAGTACGGAAATCAAACGGAGTGCCTTCTACAGGTCTTAACTCACCCGTCGGGATCAGTGTTGAGTCAACGGGAGTAAATGCCGAAGCCTTAATCATCATCTCATGATCAAGGATATCACCATTGCCTGCCCCGTGCAGGTTGAAATAGGCATGATTGGTAATATTGAGCACTGTCTTCCTGTCGGTGGTTACCTTATAGTCCATTATTATCTCGTTGTCGTCTGTCCAGGTATATACTACTTCAGCAACCACATTACCCGGGTAGCCCTCTTCCATATCAGGCTTATTGTAAGTGAATCTCACTGCCGGAAAGTCGGTATTTTTAAGCACCTGTGCATCCCATACGCGGCTGTGCCAGCCTGTGTTACCACCATGCAGCGTGTTGGGTCCGTTGTTAAGTGACAATGAATATTCAACACTGTCAATTGTGAGTTTCCCTTTTGCAATGCGGTTGGCATACTGCCCCACAACTTTGCCGAAATAGAGGTCACCCTTTTCATAACCCCCGAAACTGTCATACCCGAAGGTGACATTTTCCTTAACACCGTTGCGGTCAGGGACATCAATCTGAACAATTGCAGCGCCATAATTGATAAGTTTAATTTCATTCCCCGCCTTATTTGTCAGGCTGTACAGGAATACCTCCTTGCCTCCGGATAGTCCGAACTCTTGTGTTGTTACCATTTCTTTCTTTTTATTGCTTCCGCATGAGCTGATGGCAATGACTGCCATCCCCAGCATCAGTGAACGTAATAATTTGATTGTTTGCATAATTTTTTCTCTAAATTACAAGTTATAACGAACCACATTCAATTTAATAAGTATTGTTAACAAAGGTATGATTGCTTTTTCATATCAGATGTGTATAACAGCCTTCATGACTCCCTCAGCATAACTGGCAACAAGATTAAATGCCTTCTCAGCTTCATCGAGAGTGAAATCATGAGTCTTCATTTTGTCAGCACATAGCTTTCCTGAGGCTATCATGTCAATTGTTTTGGCCAGTGTCTCGTTCTGTCTCCGGACATTCAGAACAGACAACTCCTTCCTGCGCAGATCATCCACATCAAAACTCCACCGGGGAAAGGATGGGATCCCCACTATCATTAATTTTCCGCCAGGTGCGAGAAGGCTTATTGCCTGATCAACGGCTTCCTGTTTTCCGCAGCATTCAAATATTAAATCAAACTGTGAAAATCCCTCCGACCTGATGGCATTGGCTATATCAGTACTGTCAGGATTCCCCGTCCAGTCAGCACCCATAAGCCTGGCCAAATCAAGGCGGGCATCTATTTTATCTGTCATGAAGATTCTCCCGGCACCTTGTGCACGGGCAGCCAGCATCACACTGACACCTATTGGTCCGGAACCCAGGATCCCGATAGTCTTACCTGTTACTGATGATGCCAGACTAACGGCATATAGCCCAATTGAAAGCGGTTCAGCCAGAGTAGCCTGATCAAACGAAATATTTCCGGGAATAGGATGACAACTTGATGACGGCATTACAAGATACTCTGAAAGACATCCTTCAGCCTGACCCGGACAGCCCAGAAATCTCATATTCCTGCATGTATTGAACCTGCCTGCCATGCACTGATCACAATGGAAGCATGCCATCGCCGGTTCAATTGCGACCCTGTCGCCAGGACTCACACCCGTCACTTCCTGTCCTGTCTCCTCGATGATCCCTGAACCTTCATGCCCTATTGTGAATGGATATTCAACTATCTGGCTGCCAATTCTTCCCTCCAGAAAGTAGTGTATATCAGACCCGCAGATACCCACCGACTTCATTCTGATCAGTACTTCATCGGGTCTCCGGATAGAAGGAATTGGCTTGTCAATAATATCAATCCGGTTCAAACCGGTAAGAACCATTGATTTCATAAATATTAATCACCCTTTTTGTTCTTCTTTAAGAATTCGGAAGGCGTCATACTAAAATGAGTTTTAAATGATTTCGTAAAGTAAGAGTGACTATTTATTCCTACCCTGTAAATGACCTCTGAGACTGTCACATCTTCAGAGAGCAGTATCCGTGCCGCCTTTTTCAGGCGATAGGTTCGTACAAAGTCTCCGAGTGTCTGATCGGTAAGCGATTTGATCTTCTTATATAGATTTGATCTTCCGATTCCAAGCTCAGAAACGATCTCATCAACCGATAGGTTGCTGTTATCAATATTCTTATCAATGAGCCCGATTACCTTTTCCATGAATTTCTGGTCTTTCTCGGTTTTTATCAGATCCCTTGTCGGAGCGAAGATTTCGGAAGCATATCTCTTCTTCAGAGAATTCAGGTTTGCAAGGAACTGGCGTATCCTGAGATCCAAAAGCTTGATATTAAATGGCTTGGGAATATATTCTACAGCACCAAGCTCTATTCCCTCCATCTGGCTTTCAATTGATGTCTTTGCTGAAAGGAGGACGATTGGTATATGACTTGTTCGGATATCCTCCTTAAGAAGTTTTATCATCTCAAATCCATCCATAACAGGCATCATGACATCACTTATGACCAGAGAAGGCATCTCCCTTGTTGCAATCTCAAGACCTTCCTGCCCGTCGCATGCACCATACATCCTGTAGTTTACACTGAAATGTTCCAGAAGCATATTTCGTAACTCCTCGTTATCCTCAACAATAAGGATCGAAGAGCGTTCCTCTGCCTCTTCAGCTTCTGACATAGTACTTTTTGCTTCTTCGGGGCTGCTGATAATTCTATCATTAACTGCTTCTATCTGATAGAGCCTATTTGATGTATCACTCAGAATCTCTTCAGCATTCAGGTGTTGATTGCCAGTAGGGAATCCCACTATGATCTCTGTACCTACATAGCGTTCACTGCTGACCATGATATAGCCATGATGCAAAGAGACCAGACTTTTCAACAAAGCGAGGCCTACTCCTGTACCCAGGTGTCTGTCAGATGGTTTGTTTATTTGATAATACCTCTCAAAAATATGACTGATTGACCCTTCTGATATCCCCATACCTGTGTCTTTTACCCTTATGAAACAATAACTGGTGATGCTATTGTCATTAACAATTTCATATTTATTAGGGTACAGCGGAGTGAGGTCAGATGGAGAACCTTCCAGAAGTTCAACCTCAATAGTACCACCTTTATTTGTGTACTTCACTGCATTTGAAAAAAGGTTATAGATAATCTTAGACATCATTTCTGCATCTGCCCAGATATCCGGGCTTATACCCTGGATAAAAGTCATCCTTATCTGCTTCTGTTTAGCCAGGGTGGTGAATCCCTGGCAGATACTGCATATAAACTCCCTGATTTCAAGCTTCTGGGCTTGCAAAGGCATTTTTCCTGTCTCGGCCTTCCGGAAGTCCATTAGTTCATTAACGAGATGAAGCAACCTGTTCGCGTTATTATTTATCAGGGCAAGAAGCTTCTTCTGCTCCTTTTCGGTTGTTTTTTCACTTATAAGTTTTTCTGCAGGAGAGAGGATAAGTGTAAGAGGAGTCCTGAACTCATGTGATATATTGGTAAAGAACTGCATTTTCATTTGATGCATATCTTCCATACGCTTTTCCTCTGCTTCAACTAACCTTAGGTTATTGCGAAGTCTAATCCATCGAATGGCATAATAAAGAACTCCGTAGAACACCATAAGAATCAGCAAAGAGTATGCAACATAAGCCAGGTCTGTTCTCCACCATGGGGGCATTACAAAGATTTCAAGCTTCACCTGATGATCACTCCATATTCCATCACTGTTCGAAGCATTCATCAGGAATGTATATCGACCATAATCGAGGTTCGAGTAGTTAACAACAGGATATTCACCCCCCATAATATTCCAGTCAGAGTCATACCCGTCAAGCATATATCTGAACCGGCATTTTTCAGCATTGGCGAAATGAAGCGAAGAAAGGACCAATGAGAAGTCATTTTCAATATACTTAAGTTCAATTGACTCAGTATAATGTATAGCCTGCTCAAGGAAAATACGCTTGTTTATTAGTCCACCGACAGCAAGATCCTGATTATGTATCCTGATATCCGAGAGGACAGGTGTGGGTTTAATAGCATTGGCTTTAATGTCTGCCGGATTGAAGAAATTTAGTCCATTTATACCGCCAAAGTACAATATTCCGTCGAGGCTTCTGCATGAGGCTCCAATCTTAAATCCGTTGCTCTGAAGACCGTCGTTGATATCAAAGTTCCAGAATGTCAGTTGTTTGGGACTGAACATCGATATCCCCCTGCTGCCAAGCCACAGGTTCCCTCTATTGTCAATCTGAATCGATTCAATATCATTTGATGGAGCTCCTTCAGAAATTGTAAATGCCTTCGCTCTATAAGTTCCAAAGTTGTTCACATCCCTTTCGTCCGAAAGAACCACCCTGTTCAGGCCGCCACCCAGAGTTCCTATCCAGTATACGGAATCATTTTCTTTCACAAGTGGCCAGAGGTATTCGCTGCTGAATGAAGACGCAGTCTCGTTGACATGATAAATAATTATATCAGCTATGTCACCCTTATCGTTAAGTAATATTCTGTTCAATCCTCTGGCAGTTGATGCGAGAATCTCATTTTTTTGTTCATCAAAGAAGAGGTTAGTAACAATATTTGAGCTTATGTATGTTGGATTGGATATTTCACTTGTAAGTTTCAGTATATCATATCCCGATCCGGTAAACCTTATCCTGTTGATGCCGGCACCCCAGGTGGCCAGCCAGATCTGCCCAAAGCTGTCGGATTCAATTGAGAATATCGCTGATGGAGAGATCTGGTCTTCGCGGGTACCCAGACTTATACGGGTAGTGGTTCTGTCTCTAAGATTAAAAATACTTAGATCAGATGTTGTACCTGCAAAAACCTTTTCACCGATAACCTTCAATGATCTGATCTCATCACTCTGCATCCTGAATGCTCCTCTGAAATAATTCTCAAGCGTGTGACATAACCCTGTCTCAGGGTCAAAAACATTGATCCCCTCATCCCTAAGACCGATCCATATCAGCCCATTGTTATCTTCAGCTATGGCACGTACGAAGGAGCCCCTTAGAGAAATATCAGAGTCTTCAGGATTTGAGCTTAGAAGATTGAATTTCTTCTGTTCAAGATCAAGATATGAAGCTCCCCCGCCCCATGATCCTACCCATAGACAATTGGATCTGTCAATCATTAGACTTGAAAGATTATATCCCCCGACGGAATACTGATCGTACTTGCTGTTTTTAAACATTCTGGCTGATGGCTGCTCAGAAACAGGAGCCTCAACATATATAAGTCCTACACTGCTTGAACACCACAGATTCTCATTATCATCAATGACAAACCCGGAAACGAATATGCCATTATTGTCCAACCCATCCAGAAGCTCATCCAGACTGAAACTCTTTATGACCTGCCTGATCTCAGTTTTATTCTTATCGAATGAAACAACCTGGAAATACAACCCTGACATTAACCACAACCTTCCCTCTTTCAGAAAGATGTTGTCAATATTACCTGTGGAGGCTAGACCATTAGATGATTTTATCCTGTAAGATGCAATATATTCCACCTCATTGCCGGAGGCTCTGAG